>JBIKZA010000019.1:0-37629 GCA_044354975.1 Flavobacteriales bacterium | reverse complement strand
GTGCTCCGAGCCTTGTCCTTCAAATCCGTGAGGAAGAAGAATGGTAATTCCGTTCATGGTGCGCCACTTGTCTTCAGCAGCAGCAATGAATTGGTCGAACATAATCTGTGCTCCGTTATTGAAGTCGCCGAACTGCGCTTCCCAAATGGTTAATCCCTGCGGTGTTCCGAAGGCATATCCGTAGTCGAATCCAAGCACACCGTATTCACTCAACAAACTGTTGTAAATCGAAAGCTTCGCTTGCTTAGAACTAATTTCATTCAATGGAACAATGCGCTTCTCTTCATCTTCGTCTGTCTTCACTACAGCATGTCTGTGTGAGAATGTTCCGCGCTCAACGTCTTGTCCAGAGATGCGAATAGGATGTCCTTCTTCCAACAAAGAAGCATAAGCCAACAACTCTCCAAGCGCCCAATCTAAGGCGTTGCTGTCGAGCATGGTTCTGCGATCTTCAAATACTTTTTCAATCTTACGGAAGAATTTTTCTCCTTGTGGAAGGGTAGAAATCTTCATTCCCAATTCTAACAATTTCTTTTTCGCAACTGCTGTTTCAATGCTTTGCTCGAAATCTTTTTCAGAGGCTACACGAATGTCTTTCCATGTCTCTTCCAAGAAGTGCTTCACATACGCTTGCTTTACTCCGCGCGACTTGTCGTATTGCTCATCTAAATGGGCTTCGAAGTCTGTCTTTGCTGCGTTAACTTCTTCTTGAGTAAGGACACCTTCAGCCATTAATTTGTTTGCGTATAAATCGCGAAGACTCAAGTGTGAGGCAATGGCTTTGTACAAACTTGGTTGCGTGAACTTCGGCTCGTCGCCTTCGTTGTGTCCGTATTTGCGGTATCCTAAAAGGTCTACGAATACATCCATGTTGAATGCCATGCGGTAATCGAAGGCAATCTTCATGGTTTGAATAACCGCTTCAACATCATCTGCATTCACGTGGAATACAGGACACAGCGTGGTTTTCGCAACGTCGGTGCAATAGGTTGAAGATCTTCCGTCTAAATAATTCGTGGTGAAACCTACTTGGTTGTTGGTAACAATGTGAACCGTGCCACCTACGCGGTAACCGTCGAGTTGCGCCATTTGAACCACTTCATAAACAATACCTTGTCCGGCTATTGCAGCATCTCCGTGAATCAACACAGGAACAATTTTGTTTTCCGAATTTAAGTAGTGGTCAATTTTCGCGCGGGTTAATCCTGCTACCACCGGGTTCACCGCTTCAAGGTGAGAAGGGTTAGGGCAGAGGGTTAAGTGAACGTTATTTCCGTTTGGAGTTACACGATCAATCGAATAACCAAAGTGATACTTAACGTCGCCGTCGAACACACCTTCATCGTCGAAGGCCACTCCGTCGAATTCAGCAAATATTTCTTCTTGTGGTTTGCCTAGGATGTTGGTTAAAACATTCAAGCGACCGCGGTGAGCCATTCCAATTACAAATTCCTCAACGCCTTTGTCGGCGCCATCTCTAACCATATAGTCCATGGCAGGAACCACAGCTTCACATCCTTCAACACTAAATCTTTTTTGTCCAACGAATTTTCTTTGAATGTACTGTTCGAAGGTGGTTGCCTTGTTCACCATGTCGAAGATTTGCTTTTTCTCTTCGGAAGTGAACGGCGTTTTCTTCACCGCTTCAAGGCGAGAACGCAACCACTGAATTTTTTCCGGGTCGCGGATGTACATGTATTCGGCGCCAATGCTTTCGCAGTAGCAAGACTGTAAATGCGCGATAATGTCTTTCAACTTAACGTCGCCCAATCCCACTTCAACACCTGCATGAAAGACAGATTCAAGATCGGCTTTGGTTAGTCCGAAGTTCTCGATGTCGAGATTCGGTGAATATTTTCTTCGCTCACGCACCGGGTTCGTATGGGTGAAGAGGTGTCCGCGTTGGCGGTATGCGTTAATGAGGTTAATGACTTTGAATTCCTTGTGCATGCCATCGTCGCCAATAGATGCAGTGTCTCTCGAGAGCACAGGGAATAGGGAATGTTGAAATTCGAATCCTTCAAAAAAGCGTCTCCAAGAAATATCTAGAGATGAGGGATCCTGCTGGTATTGGTTATACAGCGCTTCAATCGTGTTCACATCGGCATTACCGAGATAAGAATTATCGTCCATCGATTTCGTTTGAAAATACGGCTCCAAAGATAAGTATTTCTCCAAAAAACGACTTTTCTATTTCACTAAGATATGAACTGAAAAAAATCAGGTTTGAAGGGTGCGCAAAGCCTTGATTATATTGCCTTCCAAGCGATTCTCGACGTTCGAATAATCTTGCTTTATGAACGATTCTCCGGTTACCCTTTCGAAAAGTTCAATGTAGCGGTTGCTTATTTCTTCGAGCCATGCGTCTGACATCGAAGGAACTTCTTGTCCCTCCTTGCCCATGAATCCTTCGCTAATTAACCATTCGCGAACGAACTCTTTGGAAAGTTGACGTTGTTTTTCTCCAGCAGCTTGACGCTCGGCATATCCTTCAGCATAAAAATAACGAGAAGAGTCGGGGGTATGAATTTCATCCATCAGCACCACTTCATCGTTGTGTTTTCCGAATTCGTATTTCGTGTCAACAAGGATGAGTCCGCGTTTTATCGCGAGCTCTGTTCCACGAGCATAAAGCGCGTGGGTGTATTTTTCAAGTATGGCGTAGTCTTCGGCAGACACGATTCCTTGAGCAATAATTTCTTCGCGACTAATGTCTTCGTCGTGACCTTCAGTAGCTTTGGTCGAGGGAGTAATGATGGGTGAAGGAAGCTTGTCGTGTTCTTTCAGTCCTTCAGGAAGAGCAACACCGCACAATATGCGAAGCCCGCTGCTGTATGTTCTCCAAGCATGTCCTGTTAAGTATCCGCGAATAACCATTTCCACAGCGAATGGTTCGCAGCGTGTTCCAACGGTAACATTCGGATCGGGAGAAGAGATTTTCCAGTTAGGAACAATATCTTCGGTTTCATTCAACATGCGTTCAGCAATCTGATTCAACACTTGTCCTTTGAAGGGAATAGCGCGTGGCAAAACCACATCGAATGCAGAGATTCTATCAGAGGCTACCATGACCAAAATATCCTTGCCAATGCTGTATACGTCGCGAACCTTGCCTTTGTAAAAGTTGGTTTGATTCGGAAATGTGAATTGAGTTCCTGCGAGTGCTTTCATTATCTTTTAAGTCCTTTCATTTGATTCGCTTGCTTCATCATAGCAGCCATTTGGCTCTTGTTGGTGAACATCTTCATCATCTGACGCGTTTGATCGAACTGTTTCATTAGTTTGTTCACCTCTTCCAATGGACGTCCGCATCCCTTGGCAATTCTGGCTTTTCGCGAAGGATTAATTAAGCTAGGGTTCGAGCGCTCCTTTGGAGTCATGCTGTGAATAATGGCTTCAACATATTTAAATGCATCGTCGTTCACGTCTACATTTTTCAATTGTCCCATTCCAGGAAGCATACCCATGAGGTCCTTCATGCTTCCCATTTTCTTAATCTGTCCTATTTGTTCTAGGAAGTCATTGAAATCGAATTGGTCTTTCTTAATACGCTTCTCCAGACGCTTCGCTTGCTCTTCGTCGAATTGCTCTTGTGCCTTTTCAACCAAGGAAACCACGTCGCCCATTCCAAGAATGCGGCTTGCCATACGCTCGGGATAGAACACGTCAATCGCGTCCATTTTCTCTCCGGTTCCAACAAACTTGATGGGCTTGTTAACTTCACTCTTAATGCTGAGCGCAGCTCCACCGCGGGTGTCACCGTCTAATTTGGTCAGAATGACCCCGTCGAAATTCAATTTATCATGAAACGCTTTCGCGGTATTCACAGCATCTTGACCGGTCATGGCATCTACTACGAACAACGTCTCTGTTGGCTGAAGGGCTTCCTTCACCGCAGCAATTTCGGTCATCATTTGCTCGTCAACGGCAAGGCGTCCGGCAGTATCGACAATGACAACGTTGTATCCGTTTTGCTTCGCGAAGGCCAAAGCGTTTTTCGCAATTGAAACAGCGTCTTTGTTTTCGGGTTCGCTATAGACCGCAACTCCAATGCTGTCTCCAACGATGTGCAATTGGTTAATCGCAGCCGGACGATAAATGTCGCAGGCCACCAACAACGGGTTCTTTCCTTTCTTTGTTTTAAGGTAGTTCGCAAGCTTTCCTGAAAATGTGGTTTTACCCGAACCTTGCAAACCGCTCATTAATATAATGCCCGGATTTCCTTGGAAGTTCAGTTCGCTGTGTTCGCCGCCCATTAAGTCTTTCAACTCGTCTTGGGTAATCTTCACCAATAATTGACTTGGGCTAATCGCCGTAAGAACCTTTTGTCCAAGCGCCTTTTCTTTCACACGATCGGCGAATTCTTTGGCGGTCTTGTAGCTAACGTCAGAGTCTAACAAAGCACGACGAACTTCCTTCAACGTTTCAGAAACGTTTACTTCTGTAATTTGGCCGTGTCCTTTTAAGACTTTCAGCGCTCGCTCTAACTTATCGGATAAATTTTCAAACATGGTATTCTGCTAATGAGGCTGCAAAGTTAATCTTAAAGTTCTGTCGCACTTATATTTGTGGAAATATGTTGAAATGAAAAAGACACTTTTCCTTTTGTTTGCGGTTGTAAATTGTGTTGTGTTGAATGCGCAAGTGCGTTACAGAGTAACTACAGTGGAGCAACGCATTCAAACAACGGACTACTGGATTTCAGTTCAGAAGATGAATACGTTCATCACTTCCAACAACATTATGGTTTCGCGTCAGAATGAATCTCCGTTGAAGTACACTGTGAATTTCAGCATTGAACCGAAGCTCTACGCGGCTTACAAAGAGGTGGTAAAGGACATGGGATTGTTCACAGAAAATAATTTGAACACAACGGACAACACTGCGCGCGTGGAAGAGTTGAAGGGAAACGTTAAGTACTATCAAGATCAAATTGCACTTCAAAATTCATTGATGGAAAAGATGGATCCACAGACCGAGCAGTACAAGAGCATGTGGAGAGAATTGAAGAATTGGGAAACAAGCATTCGCACCGCTCAAACTGATTTGAACAACTTGACGAGCACTGAGTATTATTACGTGGTTGATTTAGAAATTGAAGACGAGACCTATACTCCTCAAAACAGTTCTGTTCAATGGATAAACATGCCAGGAGTTGAGTATTCTTATTTTCAAATCGAAGAACCGCAGGATACACTCAGCAGTCCGTATTATCAAGGTGTGTTTTTGAAATATGTATTCACCAAAGGAAAGTCCTTCGCGACGTTAGGCGCATACAAAACGACCAACAAAATAGATCCAGATACAATGCACTATTCTGAGATGTTCATTTTCGGATTCGGTCAGGATTTTTATTCACGTCATCTTGGAAGAGGTTCAAAGAAATTCTTCAATCTATACAGCGGATATACATTCGGCGGAATGCTTGCTTCGAACGAAAAACGCAAGGAGACTTTTGCCTATTTAGCACCCGCCATTGGATTGGAAATTTTCAAGAATAAATACGTTTTAATCGATACGAAGGTCAACTATATGGTTCCTTTCAAGAACACACGCCAAATGCGCGGACTTGCATTCAACGTCTCGTTTAATTTCGTGTTTTAAAGAAAGTTAGTCGCAGACATTCGCCATAGGCATTCGTTCGAAGAACATTCGTCATAGACTTTCTTGCTTTATCTAAAAAGCACGATGTGTCCCGAAAATTCATGCGGCAATTCAATCAAATCCTTCATTCGAATTTGATAATTGTACACGCCGTTTGCTGCGAAGTATTCTCCGTTTAAAACATTGCCTGTCCAGGCTTCTTTAGGATTATTCGTTTGAAAAATGACTTGCCCCCAACGATCGTAGATTTCTAAATTATAGCTTGTCGTTCCTGTTGATTCTGGAATCCATTCATCATTAATGCCGTCGTTATTCGGAGAAAAACTATTCGGAGCGTAGAATAAAAATCCGCTTACAATCACTTCTCCGGTTGATTGATCAATGCATCCGTATTCATTCGTCACCGTTTGTGTAATGGTTTGAATGCCCGCTTCGGTCCATTCGTATGGGAAGTTGCAATCGTTACTATTTCCGCCGTCTGACATGGAGTACACACAATCAATTCCTCCAGTGGACAGATCAATGATGCTTGTATTCGGACTTAGAATATCAACGGTTTGAGGTGTTATGGAGAAGCCCGCATTGGGAAGGGGGTAGACGGTAATTGCGCTGCTCATACTTTGATAAAGCGTGTCGGTGCAACCGGTAATTGTGTAAACGAGAAGGGTTACATCGTACGTTCCAGGAGTGTTGTAGATGTGTAAATTTTCAGCCTGCGAACTTCCTGTGCCATCTCCGAAATCCCATTCATAAAAAAGCTGTGTATTGCTTTGCGCAACAGCGTTGAAGGTTCCGAAAACGGGAGGACAACCAGCGGCTGGAAAAATGGAAGGATTTAACGTTGGATCTATCGGAACCCAAAGGTCGTCGATGTACGATTCAGTGCATCCATTGTCGGTAATCGTCAACGTGACGGTGTATGTTCCTTCCTGCGAATAGGAAATGTTTTGTGGGTTGGCCAATGTTGAATTTGGAATTTCTGGACTTCCGAAATCCCACACGTATGTAGCGAAATTGGTATTCGCACCAATGGCCTGAAAGTCGAAGCTGTTGGTGGAAAGGCACTGCGAACTTTGCGCTGGGAAAGAAGGGGTTAAATCCCCTTGAATTTCAATGGAAGTCGTTGTAGTGTCTGGACAATTGAAAGGCGAGGATGCAACTAACTGAATGGTATAATTTCCAGTATTCGGAAATGAAAATACAGGTTCGAAATCATCGGAGTAGTCGCCGTTAAATACGGTATTGAATTCCCACCAATACTCGGTTGCGTTTTGAGAATCGTTTAAAAAAGTATAGGTGAGTCCGTCGCAAAAAGTAGTTTGATTTGGAATGACGGCCACAGGATCGGGCGGATTCACTATGGTGATAGTCGTGTCTGCTGAACATCCGTTGCTTGCAGTTGCAGTAAGAGTTATGGAATGAACGGCTTCATTCGAATCGAAAATAATTCCTTGCGGATGAACCACATCGGAAGTGGAAGGAATTGAGCTTGTCCCGAAATTCCAAAGGAGAGTGCCGTTGTTGGCAACAAACGTTGCAGAACCCATGAAATCATAGGTATCGGAATTATTCACACAAGCATAATCTTCAACAGTAATAATAGGTTCTATGTCAGGAAAGACCGTGTACTCGACAGTTGCAGTGTCTGAGCATGACCATCCCGGATTAGCAACTAGGGTAATGGTATATGTGCCGGGTTCTGGATACGTGTAGTTTGGATTCTGAACCGTGCTCACATCTGTGTTGTCGAACGGAACCCCGAAATCCCATGACCAAAAAGTTGAATTCACACTTTGATTGGTTAAGCTAATATCAAGGCCATTGCACACGGACGATTGTGCGGGAATACTCGCAATAATCGATTGGTCACAAAGTGTCACATTAAACTGAAATGTTCTTCGAGTGGTTGAAATGTAAACACCATTTCTGTATTCTTCCGCACAAACCGTAATGGTGTATTGCCCAACTTGCGTGGCGGTTCCGCTTATTAAACCTGTTGTTGGATTAATTCCCATTGCTGGATTACTTGTAATCGGATAACTCGGAGAGAAGCCCGGTCCGTAAGTCAAATTCGGAAATGGCGGCTCGTTCGGCGGAGTGGGCATGGGATTGAACTGGTCTGCAAATAAATAAGGGGCACAAAAAGAATAGACAATGACATCGCCATCTGGATCCGTAGCCGAATGATCGAAGGTGAATGAAGCATCTTTGCACAAGGCCGGTGGGGGGAAGTTGTTAAAACGAGGACTCGAATTGTATCCTACAGCGAGCTCGCTAGTGCCGGGCACGTGCGCCACATAGGAAACTCCTTGCGATTGGGGCGATATTAAATTGTCAATACTGGGCTGAAAGCAACAACGCTGATGAACAATGTTATATCCGCCGGGTGTTGGAGGAAGGTTCACACTTCCTGTATAAACAGCCTGTTCCACGCAGATGTCTGGAGGAAGCACAAAGCACGGGTTGTTTAGCGTTATTGGAATGGTGGTGACGTTCGTGCTAATTAAATTAACAGAAAGATCGGTGTACAGGTTGTTGTTGCTGGTGAAGATGCCGATTGAAACAGCGTCGTCGAATCCCGTTCCGTTTACATTGGCAGGACCGCAATCACGGAAAATCTTGAGTGTTACAGTGTAGTTGTTTCCTGTCGTGTGGGTGTAGTAGACTTCGCCCCCAATTAAATGCGAAGCATGTGTCGAAAAAGAAATTAGAAACACTGCAAGCAATACGAGCAAACCAAAGGGCTTATTTGCGGGAGAGTATCTAGATTTATTTTTCATGTTAAAGTCCGAACGAATATAAAACCCTTTTAACCATCAAAAGGTTGTCTTACCCACTAAAAAGATTTAATAATCTCATTCCTTTCATAAATTTGAAACGATGGAAAACTTGTCTCATGTAAATGAAAATGGGAACGCGGCGATGGTCGATGTTTCTGAAAAGGCCTATACCCTTCGTTTTGCGAAGGCACAAGCTGAAATTATTTTTCCGGAAGAATTAAACCAGTTGTTTGAGAACAACGAATATCAATCGCCAAAAGGCCCCGTCTTTCAAACCGCTCGCATCGCAGGCATTCAAGGGGTTAAGCAAACTTCGACATTAATACCGCTGTGTCATCCGCTTGCTATTACAGGAATTGATGTGCAGATTGAAAAGACGGACAAAGGCGCGCGTATAAATTGCATCGTGAAAACCTTTGGTAAGACTGGGGTTGAAATGGAAGCGCTCACTGGTGCATCTGTTGCGGCTCTTACCATATACGACATGTGCAAGGCCATGAGTTTCGAAATGGAAATAGGAGGAGTGAAGTTGTTGGAAAAGTCGGGAGGTAAATCGACATACATTTCCAAGTCATGAACCTTCAATTTAAATCGAAATGGCATTCTCGCGAGTTGGCGCTTTACGGAACCAATTGCGAAGAAATAAGAAACTGGGTGAATTATTTTCAGTTGGAAGTGAATCAGCGTTTGGCTTATGTCGATGCTTCTCATGCTGAAGGAAATTCAAATTCTCCTGTTGGAATTACCACACACGAAAGTCATTTTGTACTTCAAGAAGAAACAGGTCTTGACCAAACAGTACTTCAGGAATTCGACGGGGCGTTAGTCAATGGCAATCACCATGCGGCTTCCAACCAAATCATTTTTGTGAATCTTGAAAAAGAAAAGAGCTTAATCAAGCGAAGCGCCGAGTTAACCAACGTGTTAGCCGTTGTCCTTCCGCATGGAATGACAGAGGTTCCTGCGTTTGTTCAACCCTTCCTTCAACCCGAAACTAAAATTTTTAGGATGAAGGAAGAAGTGCTTGAATTCGTTTCAATCTATTTTATATCGCCTCCTTTGAAAGCATTGATTTTATTGGGTGGAAAGAGCAGTCGAATGGGAGAAGAGAAAGGACTCATTCAATACCATGAAAAATCTCAGGCAGAACATTTAGTTTCTATGCTGGAAGATTTGGGGTTGGTAGTTTTCCTTTCTGTTCGTGAAGAACAAAAAGAAAATTATAAATTCTTGAATCGCCCATTCGTTGCGGATCAAATTTCCGGATCAGGGCCACTTGGAGGAATCGCTTCCGCCATGCGAATCCTTCCGCAAACAGCATTCTTAGTTGTAGCGTGTGACCTTCCGAATCTTCAAAAAGAACATCTTGAATTTTTGTTGAAGAATAGAAATTCGAAAGTGTTCGCAACCTGCTACGAATCGCCATTAGACGGAGGCCCGGAGCCGTTATGTTCCATCTACGAACCGAAATCTTTTTCGGCATTGATGAAAGTTTGGGTGAATGGAAAAAGCTGTCCACGCAAAATGCTTTTCAACCGGACGGTTGAAATTCTGCCTGTTCAAGATTCGAAATTTTTGGTGAATGCGAATACGCCGGAAGAGCGCATTCTGCTTCAAGAAAAAAAGTAAAAGACCGTGAGCGTAAGCCGGGTTCTGTTCATGTGTTGCCACATGTTTCATCATTTATCTATGCGATCTACCCTCCGGGATTGAGCGAGCAACTCTTCAGTTGGAACGAATCCAACGGCCCCGGTTTATTTGATCTTACAGCCCGCAAGGTTTTCCTAGCTCGCCTTGTTACCAAGAACGACGGTGGTCTCTTACACCTCCTTTTCACCCTTACCACTATTGCTAGTGGCGGTTTAATTTCTGCAGCACTGTCTGTCCGTTAAACTTGCGTTTAACGTCCCCCGCTTTTCACAGGGTGCGGCGCTCTGCGCAGCCCGGACTTTCCTCTAGTTTTTCAACCAGCGATGAATCCTCTTCGGTCTTTGACGCAAAGGTAGTACATTCGCTATTGACTTTTTTAGTAAGAAGATTGAACTGAGATCATGATTAAAAGATTATTCAAATTAGCTCATCCAAAATTTCAGAAATTAATTCTGGAATATCCCGTTTCGTTTGAACCGCGCTACGGGCATGGACAACCCGCACATCCGCAATTGCTTTCCATTATTGAAAATAGAAAAGACGAATATGAAAAGTGGCTGCAGGCAGCATTGAAATACACGCATCATTTTCAATCAATAAAAAACAACACTGAAAAACCTTCGGCACAAGAGCCCTTTTGGAACAACTTGTTTTTACCGGGTCTCGACATGGTTATGTTATACACGGCCATCTCGGAATTGAAGCCGAAACGTTATGTTGAAATTGGATCTGGAAATTCAACCAAGGTCGCGCACAAGGCCATTACAGAGCAGGGTTTAAAGACGGAAATTATTTCGATAGATCCGATGCCTCGCGCTGAAATAGACGCTTTGGCGAATACCATTATTCGTTCTCCGTTTGAAGATTCTAATTTTGATTTTCTCGAAGACCTAGAAGAGAACGACATTCTGTTCGTCGATAATTCGCATCGTGTATTCCCGAATTCAGATGCAACTGTTTTCTTTTTGGAAGTCCTTCCAAGATTGAAGAAGGGGGTGGTTGTTCAAATACACGATGTGTATTTGCCGTTCGACTATCCGCAGTTTATGTGCGATCGTTTTTATTCAGAGCAATACATGTTGGCAGCGTTTCTTTTAGCGAACAGCGAGAAGTATGCGCCCATGATTCCAAATTATTATCTTTCTGAAAACAAGGAATTAAGTCAAATTGTAGAACCCATCTGGAATGCTATTCCGCACGTGGTAGAAAAACACGGCGGTTCATTTTGGTTGAAAATTGAAAAGTAACATGATGGAAAACACGCTCTCTCGCAAAAAGATTCAGAACGGATGGGCCATGTACGATTGGGCCAACTCGGTTTACAACTTGGTAATAGGATCTACCATTTTTCCCATTTTTTATGATGTGATGACCTCCGTGAAAAATGCGGATGGAGTCGTTACGTCTTCCAAAGTACACGTATTCGGAACAACCCTAGAGAATACAGAGCTTATAAGTTATTCAACCGCATTCGGCCTTACAATTGTATGCTTGGTTTTGCCCATTCTTTCAGGTTTTGCAGATTATTATGGAAAGAAGAAATTCTTTTTGAAGTTTTTTTGTTACCTGGGTTCCCTCTCCTGTATGAGCCTTTATTTTTTCGATCCTGCAAACATGGAATTGAGCATACTAAGTGTCATTCTTGCGTGTATAGGTTTCTGGGGAAGTTATGCGTTTAGCAACAGCTTTTTGCCAATAGTAGCGACAGAGGAAGAACAAGATAAACTCAGCGCAAAAGGATTTTCATTGGGATACTTGGGAAGTATGATTTTACTTATTTGTGCCTTGGTAGCTGTTATGGTTGTTGCGAAAAGCGGACCTGAGAAAGTGATGATGATGCGTTATTCATTTATAGCAGTTGGAATTTGGTGGATGGGATTTGCACAGATAACATTTGCTAGATTGAAAGAGAGTGAACGCGTTCATTCAGAGAAGGCCAATGTATTTACCAAGGGGTTTTCGGAGTTAGGAAATGTTTTAAAGCAATTGAAAAATCTACCTCAGTTAAAGGCTTATTTATTGGCCTTCTTCACGTTCAGCATGGGTATTCAAACCATTATGCAAATGGCCACTTACTTCGGTAAGAAGGAAGTGAAGTTGGAAACACTCAATTTAATTGTGGCTATTATCTTGGTTCAGATAATTGCGATTCCGGGAGCATATCTTTTTTCGAAGTTGTCGAATAAAATCGGGAATTTTTCAGTTTTGAAAATAGCGCTTGCCTTGTGGATGTTTATTTGCTTTTTTGCATTTTTCTTTGTTCAAGAAGGTCAAGTTATGATGTTCTACATTGTTGCAGGACTTATTGGTTTTATTATGGGGGGAACGCAATCTATAGCGCGAAGCACTTATTCGAAATTAATTCCCGGAACAAAAGACACTGCGTCGTTCTTTAGTTTTTATGATGTAACTGAAAAAGTAGGATTAATCATCGGATTGATTTCCTTCGGATTTATTGAAGGGAAATTCAGCATGCGCTACAGTATTTTGGCGTTGATTGTGTTCTTTGTTATAGGTTTTGTCTTGATGTTCTTCATTCCGAAGAATAAGCAGGAGGCCTAAACAAACCTCAACACAAACCCACAACTAATTCCAACAGCCATTGCAATCTTCAAGATAAGACTGGCTTTGTGAAATCCTTCTTTTGAGTTGGCTATGAAAACAGCGAATAAAGAAATTACGAGCGGAAGGCACATGCCCAATCCAATTAAATAAAGTGTTCCAATAGAATGATGCTGAGTAGCCGCAATAAAGAGCGCGACTCCTCCAATAATTAGGGCTGCGAACAAAAAGAGTAGGGCATAGATTCTGGCGGTTTGCGTTCCCATTACCACCGGCAAAGTTTTGTAGTTTTCGGCTGCGTCTCCGTCTGCATCTTCAATGTCTTTTATAATTTCTCTAGAGAAGTTCAGGGTAAAAGCGAAGCCAGCAAAAACGGTTGTCCAAAAGGCAATGTGCAAATTCGAAAGCTGCGGCCAAACACTCCAAATGGGTATTACACCAATGCATAATGAAACCAATAAGTTTCCAGATAAAACACGCTTCTTGAAAAACGGAGTGTACAATCCAAGTGCGATTGAAACTCCAATAGCCACAACAAACGGAAGATAAGAGTGCATGCTCTTTCCAACAAAAAAAGAAATAATAATTCCCAAAGTTGTGGTGATGATGTGCGCAAGAATAACTACGCGACGCTTCACTTTTGTTTCCACATAAACAGCATTGGGTTTGTTAATGCGATCGACGCGGACATCGAAATAATCGTTAATGAAATTTCCGCCAGCTGTCAAGAGCACAATCGTAAATATCATTCCAATGAATTGCATCCATTGCGTGAAGTCTTCCGGCGCAATAGTATGAGCAAAACCAAAGCGAAACGCGAACATAGCGAAGACAATCATGAGTAGATTGTTCGGTCGAGACATTTTGAAAAGCGCTTGAGTCATAGCCGTATTTTATGGGTTGAAGGTAGTGAAAACTTTTACTTCACTATTCATTTCAATGTTCCCTGTTTGAACAGGATAATACAAGTCGCCAAGAACAACTTTGTTCTTCACCGTCCGCAATTTCGCGAGTTCGCGCATGACGTCGGTCCGATATTCACCAGTGTCTGGATTGACATTGATCATTCGGCACCTGCCGCAAGGTTTTGCTTTCCGAAGTAATACATTTCCAATCTGAATTTCCTGCCATTCGTCTTCCTCGAATGGACGTTCGGTTTTGAAAACCAAATTCGGACGGAAGTACCGCGCGTCGATTGGTTCTTGCAATTGTGCATTCAAGGCGTCGAGCGAAGCGGTTCCAATGATTAAAATAGGAAAACTATCCGCGAAAGAACTTGGCGTTTGCTCTCCTGTTAATGGAGACTTCTCTATGCGTTCTGGTTGAAGGGGCATGCGAATCAAGCGCACCCTTTCCTTCAAAAAATCAGAAAAGAAGGTGTTTAAGTCATGACTTTCTTCAAAACCGAATACATCGGAATCCCAAACCTTCGATTCAATTTTATCTTGTTGGAAATTATCCGTTCTAATTGAAAGGTCTTGCGAGTTGTTGTTGAAGGAAAAACGAAATCCGTTTTCGGTAGACTCCATTTGAATGAGCGCTAACTCAGGTCTTTCACGACGGGTAATGAAGGTATTCTCTTGATCGACTAGCATCCAGTTCCGATCGGATTTCAATCCGTGTTGAAAGACTTCAGCAGAGGAAAGTTCAAGGCCTTTCAATGATTTTATAGGGTAAATTGAAATTGACTTCAACATAAAAACGAAGGTAGCGCATGTCTGATGTATTTTTGCACCACATGAATTTGCAGAACAATTTATTGCTTCGTGCCGCAAGAGGCGAGCAAGTGGAACGCACCCCCGTTTGGGTCATGCGTCAAGCGGGAAGAGTCCTCCCAGAATACAGGGCCACGCGCGCAAGAGCGGGTTCGTTCATTACGTTGGTTCGCACTCCAGAATTGGCGTGTGAAGTAACCTTGCAGCCGGTAGATATTTTAGGAGTAGACGCAGCTATTATATTCTCAGACATCTTGGTTATTCCAGAAGCCATGGGATTGCCTTATGAGATGGACGAAGGGAAGGGGCCGCGCTTTCCAAATACCATAAAGACGAAAGAAGATTTAGCAAGGCTTTCAACAACAGAGATTGAAGGCAAGTTGAATTATGTTGCGGAAGCGTTGAAGCTAACGAAGCAAGAATTAAATGGACGCGTCCCCTTGATCGGATTTGCCGGTGCTCCTTTCACGCTGTTTTGTTACATGATCGAAGGGCAGGGGAGTAAGGAGTTCGCGAAAGCGAGAAGAATGATGCGTGAGAATCCGGAATTGGCTCATGCATTACTTTCAGCCATTTCAGATGCGACAATCTCATATTTGAAAATGCAAATTGCATCTGGAGCAGATCTCATTCAGTTATTCGATTCATGGGCTGGAGTATTGGGACCTGATTCATACCGTGAGTTTTCACTTCCATATATAAATAGAATTTTAGCGGCAATACCTGATGTTCCAAGAACTGTTTTCGCGAAGGGAGCGTGGTATGCGATAGAAGATTTCGCAAACTCTCCATGTGAGACAATCGGACTCGACTGGACCATTCAACCAGAATTGGCACGGAAATGGGCAGGAGCGAAAACAGTGCAAGGAAACTTAGACCCTGCGGTGCTCTATGGAGACTTCGCCAGTATTAAAAAAGCCACAAGAGAAATGCTTCAAAAGTTTGGAACTCAGAAACATATTGCTAACTTAGGCCACGGAGTTTATCCTGATATTTCTCCAGACAACCTAAAATGCTTTATTGATACTATAAAAGAATACCCTAACGAAAAGTAAAATGATTATGAAACGTTTATTATTAGCTGTATTAACATTCGCAGTAGTTGGAGCAACGGCTCAAAAGAAAACTGACAAGGCTGCAGCAGAGCCAAAAGGAATTGTTCCAAATGGTAATTTCGACGACTTCGAATTCAAATCGTTGAAAACAGCAAACCAAGTTGATCTAGCTACGCCATGGATAACTCCAAATGTTATGCTGGCTGATCTCTTTTCAAAAGGAGTGAAGAGCCCAAAGATTCAAGTCCCAACAAATGAGCATGGAATTCAAGAACCTGCTTCTGGTTCAAGTTACGCAGGATTCAGAGCGTATTCAAAAGACCCGAAAAAGACAAGAACATATTTAGAAGTGAAGTTGAATCAAAAGCTTGTTAAAGGACAGCAGTACTGCATCCGTTACAGCTTAAGTTTAGCGGAGCTTTCGAAGTTTGCTGTAAACAATGTAGGTGTTTATGTGACTGAAAAGAAATTGCAATACTCGAAAGACAACGCCATTATGGTGACTCCTCAAGTAACCATTACAGACAATGTTGCTATTAACATTATGGATTCTTGGGAGCACATTTGCGGAACCTTCACCGCTGCCGGCGGGGAAGAGTATATCGTAATCGGAGGTTTCGGTGCAGAAGATAAAATGAAAGTTGAGAAGATGAAGAAGCCGTCGGGTGTTTCTGGAACCGTTGCGAATGAGGCTTACTACTTTTTAGACAATGTGGAAATTGTTGCGATTGATGCAAAGAGTCAATGCAATTGTTCAAAGAAGAGCAAGCCACAAGCGCAGTTCATTTACAGCAGCTCTGTTGCTCGTGAGACCGGTGCGAAGCCTGGAGATATTGTTAATTCAACAGTGGTGTACTTCGCTGGATTAACCGAAATGGTTCCTGGTCAATTCGATTCGAATATCGAAGAAGTTGCAGCTATAATGAAGGCGAATCCAACAATGAACCTTGAATTGATTGGTCATTCAGATGCAGATGAAACAGCAGAAGCGAAAGTAGACGAAGAGGTTTCAAACATGGCTGAAAAGCGCGCGAATTCTGTTAAAGAGGCTTTGGTAGGATTTGGAATTAGCGCATCGAGAATTTCTGTGACTTCAGCCGAGGATACTCAGCCTGCAAGTACCTTCAATTCACCATCTGGACACGCGCAAAACAGACGTGTTGTTTTCAAAGTGAAATAAGAATATTCAATCTTTTTAAAGGGGAGCTGCAATAATTTGCGCTCCCCTTTTGTTTTGTAGTTAAATTAGGGACGTTGAAGAAATTGATACGATATACTTTATTACTTCCAGCGCTATGCAATTTGCAAGGTGTTTCCTTCGCTCAGAACTTGGTGTTGAATTCCAGTTTTGAAGAGCACCAAGGTTGTCCTGTCGATTTCAATCAAAGTCAGCTTACGCACATTGTCTCTTGGAAGCAACCCGGACAAGGAACTCCAGACTATTTTAACAGCTGCAGCAAAGCTGTTGGTGTTCCGAAAAATGTTTTCGGAAATGAAAATGCAGCCACGGGGCAAGCCTATGCAGGTTTCGTGAATTACACCTTCAATAAGAAAAATTACCGCGAATACCTAAGCTCGGAATTGAGCAGACCACTAAATCCCGGCGAATTGGTTTGTATTGAAATTAGTATTTCTTCAGCCGATTTGTGCAACTTCGTGACCGATGGTTGCGGAATAGTTTTAAGCAAAGAGGAGCTTCGTCAAAAAGGAATGGCCTGCATTGAAATGAAAGCCACCATTGAGAATCCGCACTTGTACATCCTCGATCAAAAAGACGGATGGGTGAAAATGGGCGATATCTATCGCGCTTCAGGTGGAGAGCGTTTCATTACCATTGGAAATTTCAAAAGCGATAAAGCCACGAAGATTCTTCACAGCACAGGTAACGACAAAGGAATGGGCGACTATAGTTACTTGTACATAGATGATGTAGTGGTGAAGCCCGTTAAAACGAAGGAAGAGTGCTCGTGTGAGAATGAAGTCTTACAATCACTGGTATTCGATCCGCCGCTGCAATTGAGTCAGTATGATGAAATTCGATTGGACGATGTGCTCTTCGATTTCGACAGATTCAATTTAACTGACAGTGCAAAGAAAGAGCTCGATGAAGTCTATGTCTTGTTGAAGAAGAACAAGGCCATGTATTTGGAAGTTCAAGGCCATACAGACAGCAGAGGTAAAGACGATTACAATGTGACTCTCTCGAAGAATAGGGCAGAAGCTGTTGTGAGTTATTTGTTGAAGAAAGGCATAGACCGTTCTCGATTGGAAATAAAATACTTCGGTGCAGCAAAGCCAGTTACAACCAACGAATCAGATGAGGGAAGAGCGAAAAATAGAAGAGTAGAATTTAGGGTGCTGAAGAAACGATTCGAATTAATTGAAAACAGTTAATTAATCGTTTTTCGAATTAATACTGTCCCAAATAACATCTTTCAATTCGTCAATGTTCTTTTGACCAACAGCCGAAATGAACACATGCTTAATGCCGCGAGGCAATAGCTTTTTCATTTGCTTCTCCATAACATCGTCTATCATATCACATTTCGTGATTGCTAGAATACGCGGTTTATCGAGCAATTCAGCATTGAATTTCTTCAATTCATTCAATAAAATTTTGTACTCTGCTTTGATGTCATCGGAATCGCATGGAACCATGAACAACAACGTTGCGTTGCGCTCAATGTGACGGAGGAAGCGGTGTCCAAGACCTTTTCCTTCTGATGCACCTTCGATAATTCCAGGAATATCGGCCATAACAAAACTGCGATCGTTGCGGTAGCGCACCATTCCTAAATTCGGAACAAGCGTTGTAAACGGATAATCGGCAATCTCTGGTTTAGCGGCAGAAACAACAGAAAGTAAAGTAGACTTTCCAGCATTCGGAAATCCAACCAAACCAACGTCTGCAAGAACTTTCAACTCAAGAATTTTCCATTCTTCCACGCCCTCTTCTCCAGGTTGCGCGTAGTCGGGAGCTTGATTGACAGCAGTCTTAAAATTGTGATTTCCTAAACCACCACGTCCACCTTTTGCAATAATGTATTCTTGTCCTACCTCATTTATTTCACAAAGCACTTCGCCAGTTTCAACGTCGCGAGCTATTGTGCCTATTGGAACTTCCAAATACTCGTCGCCCCCTTGCTTTCCAGATTTGTGCGAACTGCTTCCACCTTCACCCGGCTCAGCAATAACGTGCTTACGGAACTTCAAGTGAAGCAGTGTCCAAATGTTTTGGTTCCCACGAAGAATAATGTGTCCACCTCTTCCGCCGTTTCCTCCATCTGGACCTCCACGCGGAACGAATTTTTCTCTGTGCATGTGTCGAGACCCGGCACCGCCGTCGCCTGAACGACAACATATTTTTACGTAATCAACGAAGTTTGAATTGCTCATGCTAACGTGTCTATTGCACTGAACAAGCGATTAGAGATTTCATCCAACTCACCAATTCCGTTTATTCCAAAAAATTTATTTTGTCCTTTGTAGTATTCAGCCACTGGCGCTGTCTCTCTCTTGTATACTTCAATGCGATTTCTAACAATTGAAATATCACCGTCATCTGCACGTCCAGAAGTTTCTGCGCGGCCTAACAAACGTTTCTCCAATTCAGCTTCTTCAACCTCTAAAGCCAACATGCATGAAATACTTTGTTCTTTTTCACTTAACATTTCGTCAAGAGCCAAGGCTTGCGGAGAAGTTCTTGGGAAGCCGTCGAAAATGAATCCTTTTGCTTCCGGAAACGCCTCTAACTCACTCTTCAACATGTTAATAGTCACTTCATCGGGAACCAAATTCCCAGCGTCCATGAAACTTTTAGCAAGCGTACCTAAGGCTGTAGCTTCTTTAATGTTTTTGCGGAAAATATCTCCTGTGCTCAAATGCACAAGGTTGTATCTATTTACTAAACGTTCGCTTTGGGTTCCTTTTCCAGCACCCGGAGGGCCGAAGAGTACAATGTTAATCATGTCTTTGGGTTGAATTGAGCTGCAAATGTACAACACACGCATGGTTTTCGTGGTGTTTTCGGCCATCTGAATTATCTTCGCAGAAATAAAGAAATTATGAATTACGATGTAATTGTTTTAGGAACCGGACCAGGCGGATATGTAACTGCAATTCGCGCTAGTCAATTGGGATTGAAAACGGCGGTTATCGAACGCGAAGCCTTAGGCGGAATTTGTTTGAACTGGGGCTGTATTCCAACTAAAGCTCTTTTGAAGAGCGCATCGGTTTTTGAATATATCAACCACGCAAAAGAATACGGAATTGAAGTAACAGGTGCCAAGGCAGATTTTGCTGGTGTAGTGAAAAGAAGTCGGGGTGTTGCCGATGGCATGAGCAAAGGTGTTCAGTTCTTAATGAAGAAGAACAAGATCGATGTTATCATGGGTAGCGGAAAAGTTTTAGCTGGAAAGAAAATCCAAGTCACGGCTGCTGACGGAACTGTTTCGGAAGTAAGCGGAAAGAATATCATTATCGCTACAGGTGGACGTTCACGCAGCTTGCCGAACATGCCACAAGATGGAACCAAAATTATTGGATACCGCGAAGCTATGACTATGGCAGAGCAGCCGAAATCTATGGTAATCGTAGGTTCTGGTGCAATAGGAGTGGAGTTCGCGTATTTCTATAACGCAATGGGAACGAAGGTTACCATTGTTGAATATGCGGCAAACGTTGTTCCTGTGGAAGACGAGGACATCTCAAAAGCATTGGCGAAGTCATTCAAAGCTTCGGGAATTGAAATTCACACTTCTTCAGAAGTGACCTCAGTTGATACGTCAGGAAAAGGATGTAAGGTGCATGTGAAAGCAGCTAGCGGTGAACTCGTGATCGAGGCTGACGTTGTATTGTCTGCTGCCGGAGTGGTTGCGAACATTGAAAATATTGGATTGCAAGATGTGGGTATTGTTACCGACAAAGGAAAGATTATGGTAGATAAATTCTATCAAACGAACATCCCTGGTTACTATGCTATCGGAGATTGCGTGCCTGGTCAATCGTTGGCTCACGTGGCCAGTGCGGAAGGGATTACTTGCGTTGAAAAAATTGCAGGTCATCACCCACAAGCTATCGATTACAACAACATCCCAGGTTGCACATACTGCTCGCCAGAGATCGCGAGTGTTGGATACACCGAGAAGGCTGCGAAGGAAGCCGGATACGAATTGAAGATTGGTAAGTTTCCATTCAGTGCATCAGGAAAGGCAAGTGCTGCTGGACACAAAGACGGTTTCGTGAAATTAATTTTCGATGCGAAATACGGCGAATTGTTGGGCGCGCATTTGATCGGAGCAAACGTTACCGAAATGATTGCAGAATGTGTTGCCTTGCGCAAGTTGGAAACAACAGGAATGGAATTGGTGAAGACCATTCACCCGCATCCAACCATGAGCGAAGCCATTATGGAAGCGGCTGCTGCTGCCTACGGCGAGGTCATTCACTTGTAAGAATACTATGAAAAAATACGTTGTTGCACTACTGAGCTTCTTGTTCATTTCGCAATTGACCTTTGGTCAGGCGGGAGGAACAAGTTGCTCAAATGCAGTAACCCTTACTTGTGGTCAGACCATAGGAGGAAGCACGCTAGGCGTCCTTCCGGATAATTTCGATTCAGGAAATTTTGAAGGCACTGCTGGTCAGTTGTGGTATACCTTCACTCCGCTTGGAAGTGGAACGGTTGAGGTAAGTCTTTGTAACAACAACACCAATTACGACACACGCGTTCATGCATATTCGGGGAGTTGTGGAAATTTAGTTTTTATTGCGGAGGACGACGACGCTTGTGTGAATCCAGTTTTCGCAAGTGACTTGGTGTTTGCTGTTTCTGCTGGAATAACTTATTACGTTCGAGTAGGAGGAAGTTTCACCAATGCGGGAACTTACGAAGGGACTTTCTCTTGTAATTTATCGATTCTCGGATGTACGAATCCGCTGAGCTGCAATTTCAATCCGGTTGCAAACACCAACGATGGTTCGTGCGACTTCGCTTCGTGTTACGGATGTAAATACGCGAACGCGTTGAACTTCGATCCGACAGCAACGTTTGACGATGGTTCTTGTTTGTTTGCTGCGGTGATTCCCGGGTGCACGAACAGCGTAGCTTCGAATTATAATAATTTGGCAACGGTAGATAACGGAACATGTTTATATCCGGGTTGCACGAACACTTCGGCGTATAACTTCAATCCCGTTGCGAATGTCGACGACGGCAGTTGTGATTTAATTGGAACGTGCTTCGGCGATATGAATCAAGATGGTGTAATTACCATCGAAGACGTGATGCTATTCATAGCTACGTTCGGGACGAACTGCAATTAGACCTGTCCAGCTTCGAAAATTTCAGTAGCTTTTTCTACGGCGTAATCTATTTCTTCTTTTGTTGTGAAGCGAGAAAAAGAGAAACGGACAGCGGGCTGTCCTTCGCGCAACGCGTCAATGCCGTCTAATACGTGGCTCCCTTTAGTTGCGCCGCTGCTACATGCGCTTCCGCCCGAAGCGGCAATTCCTTCAAGATCCAACAAGAACAAAAACATGTCGTTGTTTTTTGTTGGAGGAAATGTTGTGCTCAAAACAGTATACAAACTTTCGGTGCTTTCCGATTGTCCGTTGAACACAATTCCAGGGATACGTTTCTTCAATGCAGCAATCATATACTGCTTCAATTCGCTCACATGCGAGCGATGCTCTTCCACATCTGCGTAGGCAATATCCATGGCTTTCGCCATACCCATTATGCTTGCGGTGTTCTCCGTTCCGCCGCGCATGCCGCGTTCTTGTCCACCACCAGTAATATCTGCGAATCCAAGAATGTTCTTCCGAATAAAAATAAATCCAACTCCTTTCGGGCCGTGGTATTTGTGTGCAGCGGCGTTAAGGAAATGAATGGGTGTTTCTTTTAGGTTGAAACGATAATGCCCCATCGTCTGAACCGTATCGCTGTGAAATACAGCGTTGTTCTCAATACAAATTTCTGCCACTTCTTGAAGCGGCAAGAGATTCGCAATTTCATTGTTGCCATGCATAAGCGTAACATACGTTTTCACGCCGTCGCTCAATGTGTTTTTAATGTCGTTCAGATCAATGCTTCCATCTGCCGTCAAGGCTACCCAATGCACAGAAACCTTTCCTTCTTCTTCCAGTTTTTCAGCTGTCTTTACAATAGCGCTGTGTTCAATTTTTGAAGTAATGATGCGCTTGCATCCCATGTCGCGAACAGCAATGTTCATCGCCAAATTATCGGCTTCTGTTCCTCCGCTGGTGAAATAAATTTCGCCGGGTTCGCAATTCAAATGCTTCGCAATAGAGCGACGAGCGGTTTCAATCTGCGTCTTTACTTTTCTTCCGAATGAATGGGTGGAAGAGGGATTCCCGAATTCTGTTCGCAAGAAATTCGAAATAACATCTACCACTTCAGGAGCAACCGGAGTGGTTGCAGCGTTATCTAAATAAGCTTTCATTCAGCAGAAGGAATGTGTTGTTTTATTTGTTGAATCAATACCAGCGCTTCCTCGAGTGTTGGTGCTTCAGCATAAATGCGAGCAATAGGTTCGGTGTTACTCTTGCGTAAATGCACCCATCCGTTCGAGAAGTCAATCTTCACGCCGTCGATCGTCTTTACTTTTTCATGTTGAAATTCTTTCGCGACAGTAGCCAATATTCCATCTACATCTAGACTCGGACTTAACACTACTTTGTCCTTTATCATTTGATACGTCGGATAGGTCGCGCGCATTTCAGAAACAGAACTGAAGTTCTTCGCAAGATGCGTTAAGAACAAGGCAATTCCAACAAGCGCATCTCTTCCATAGTGCGTTTCCGGATAAATAATACCACCGTTTCCTTCACCGCCGATAACAGCTCCAATTTCTTTCATCTTCGCCACCACGTTCACTTCGCCAACGGCAGAAGCTTCGTAGCGCTGTCCGTGCTTTTGCGTTACGTCTGCCAATGCAC
Organism: Flavobacteriales bacterium; assembly: GCA_044354975.1. Taxonomy (GTDB): domain Bacteria; phylum Bacteroidota; class Bacteroidia; order Flavobacteriales_D; family Sanyastnellaceae; genus CAIZGX01. Next base: position 14,304 of record JBIKZA010000019.1, on the reverse strand, counting down.
GACTGCTCGATAGATTACTCACAGTAGGACCGGGAGTAATGCCAAGCAAATAATCTGCAATGGCAACAAGCGTATATTCTTCACCAAACAAACTTCCGTCTTCACAAACGAATGCGAGACGATCCACATCTGGATCAACGACAATTCCTAAATCACATTTCTCTTTTTTTACAATGGCTACGATATCTGTTAAGTGCTCTGCTAGCGGCTCTGGATTGTGTGCGAAGTGTCCGTCTGCTTTGCAGTGTATCGGCACAATGTTTTCCACGCCGAGGGCATCTAACAATGCAGGCACATAAATCCCTCCGGAAGAGTTAATTCCGTCGACGGCAATCTTAAATTTCTTGCTTGCTATGAGGGCTGCATCTATCGTATTTATTTCAAGTATATGTTGAATGTGCGCCTTCATGAAGTTGCGTTCTTCTATGCTGCCCAATTCATCTACGGTGCAAAAAGCGTAATCATCAGCATCTGTTCTTCGCAAAACTTCTTTTCCCTCATCGCCAGAAATGAACTCTCCTTTTTCGTTCAGTAATTTCAAAGCGTTCCATTCTTTCGGATTGTGACTCGCGGTGAGAATAATTCCTCCGTTTGCCTTGCTTTCCGTAACAGCCCACTCTACAGTTGGGGTGGTTGAAAGACCTGCGTCTAGGACGTGAATGCCCATTCCAACCAAGGTATTCATGACTAAGTTTTGAAGCATCTCGCCGCTAATGCGCGCATCTCTTCCAACTACAATTGAAATATGTTGTTTTTTGTTTCTCTGTTGAAGAAATGCAGCGAAAGCCGCTGTGAATTTCACAGTGTCGAGCGGAGTTAAGTGTTCACCAGGAACAGCACCAATGGTTCCGCGAAATCCGGAAATAGATTTTATTAAGGTCATGTCTTTAAAATAACTTGCGCAAAGATACTTCACCCAAAGAGTTAAACTTCGTTCTTTGTTGAATGAATCATTTGGCCCACTTGTATCTTTCTTCCGATAATGAAGAAGAAATGGTCGGACAGTTCATTGCAGACGCAGTGAAGGGCAATGACTTCAATTTGTACAGAACGGATATTCGTAAGGGAATTCTTCTTCATCGATGGGTCGATTCATTCACAGATACACATGACTTGGTGAAAGAACTGCGCGCCGCATACCGTCCGAATTTGGGTTTGTATAGCGGCGTGCTCATTGACTTGGTTTTTGATCATTACTTGGCGAAGGATTTTCAAAGTCATTCAGGAAGAGAGTTGGAAGAGTTTCAGCAATTAACTTTTGGTGTTTTGAACAAGCACGAAGAATCTTTTCCAGATAAAATGAAGCATTATTTCTTCCACATGAAAGACAAAGAATTCATGATGAAATACGCTCATCTGGATGGAATGGCGGTCATCGTTCGTCAAATGGGAAATCGCATTCCTCGCGGAGAATCATTGCTGGTAGCTGGAGATTTTTTCGAAGATTATGTGGAAATGGCGTCGGCATATTTCCCGACATTCTTCGAAGAGTTGAAACGTGAATTTGAGTTGAAGCGTTTGGCGCTTCTGCATGAAAATAAAATTGATTAAGTTTGTAAGTAACCCTTTCGCGATTCGCTCGCGGAAGAAACCTAAAATCATTGAGGAAATCTGTTTGGCGTGTTATTCTAGTTTCTCTGGCTTTGCTTGGTGGAGTGGCTTTTATGTTTACTCTTCTTTCTCCGAAGAAAAAGCAAGCGGAATTTGAGCAAGATCCAAATCTGCCCCAATTGGTGAACGTGGATTTAGACAGTATTCGCGCTAGAGGGAAACTGATTATTCTTACTGAAAACAGCTCTTCAACTTATTATCTCTACAAGGAAGAACCGAAAGGTTTCGATTATGAATTGGCCAAACAATTTGCGAAATTTTTAAAGGTGAAATTGGAAGTTCGTGTGATTGAAAATCTCGATAGTATGTTCGCCATGCTATACCGAGGTGAAGGAGATATCATCGCTTCTAACCTTACTGTCACAGAGCAGCGTAAGCGCTTTGTAGCTTTTTCTCCGCCGATTTACCAAACAAAACAGGTCTTGGTTCAGCGAAGAGATACGTCGAATAAATTACTTGAAAACGGAATTGTTGTTCACGGAATTAATGAATTGGATCGCTTACCTATTCACGTGCATGCGTATTCCTCGTTTTATCGAAAGCTTGAAGAAATAACGAAGAATACAGGCTTGACTCTTCAAGTCATTGAAGCAAGCGGGAAGGTGGGAACCGAAGAATTATTGCAAGAAGTGGCGAGTGGTGCGGTACCCTCAACTATTACAGATAAGAGTTTAGCATTTTTAAGTTTTGAAGATTATCCGAATCTAGATATGTCTGTCGAGTTAAGCGAAGACGAAGACATAGGCTGGGCTGTTCGACCAAATGCGTATTTGTTGCAGGAACGCTTGAATGCTTTTATAGCTGGAAAAAACGGTAGTCGTTTTATAAGTAAACTTTATCGCAGATATTTTGGTCGTGCCGAAGAAAATTGGTCAGGTGGTGTTCAGCGATTTTTTTCGATGCCTCCTGTTCAGGCTGGAGCTCTTTCGCCATTCGATTCGTTGTACAAAGCTCACGCGCCTATTGTAGGTTGGGATTGGAGATTGCTAACCGCTCTAAGCTTTGTAGAATCTGGATTTAATCCGAATGCAGAATCGTGGGCGGGTGCGCGCGGACTCATGCAACTGATGCCCGCCACTATAGCCAAGTACGACGGTGATACACTCTGTCCGCCTGACAATAACATTCAATCAGGTGCAAAGTATTTACACAACTTAGATAATTTTTGGGCGCAAAGAGTGCGCAATCCTGAAGAGCGAATTAAATTCATCTTGGCCAGTTACAATTGCGGGCCAGGGCACATTCTGGATGCCATGTGTATTGCAAAACAGATTGGAAGGAACGATACGTTATGGGAAGGACATGTTGCAGACGCATTAATGCTCAAAGCTCAGCGACAGTATTACGCCATGTCTTGCGTGAAGCACGGATATTTAAACGGAGTAGGGCCAGTGAATTTCGTAAATAAGATTTTGGCCATTTTTGAGCATTATAAACTGGCGGCGAAATGAAGAACTTTTGCTTAGCACTTCTCTGTTGTTCTATTTTGTTTTCCTGCAAGGAAGAGTCGAATAATTTCAAGATCAGCGGTCGAACGAAGGATGCTTCTTCAGGAATAGCATTGCCTTATGTCGGTGTTTCAATAGAACAGAAGGCCCTTGTTAATGGTATTTTAACCAATTACTTTATTGAAGCAGACGCAACACAATCCGATGTCAATGGGAATTATTCGTTGGAATGGAAGAAGGAAAACATTGTTGAGGCGAGGCTTGTGGTGTCAAGAGAGTTTTATTACGGAAAAGAAATAACCGTTTCGCCTGATCAGCTTCGAAATGAAGTTGCAGTGGAAAAAGACATTGCATTGTGGCCACAATCAAGTGTGAATGTAACACTCACAAACGCTACAGGTGCAAGCGTCATTCAATTCAATTGGGTCAATGCGAATTTCGAATGCGCATGCTGCTCTAACGAGGTGAAGATCTTCACTAATCTATCAGACACGACCTTTCAATGTGCTGTTTATGGCGGGAAGTGGATCAAATACAACTGCGTTGCCAATGCAAGTTCAGGTTCTAACTTTCTTCTTGACAGTTTGTATGCGATGCCTTTTCAGTCGAATAATTTGTTCATTAACTTGTAGAAGTTGATGAATTGATGACTAATTTTCAAGCTGAAATTTTATAGCTATGAAAAAGTCCGTTTCAGTATTTGTATTTATTCTTTTATTTGGTTGGTCAGCGCAAAGCCAAGTAACCTTGCCGCGAAATCTTTCTCCTCAAGAAATTGAGCAAATTGCTCACGGTGATTTTTCAATTTTAAACAGCGACAGAGGAATTGAATCTCCTCCACCGTTCACAAATATTCGCGCCATGGCCGAATGGGAAGAGATTCAATGCTTAACAATTTCATGGATTTCTTATCCTTCCATTTTGAAGCAAATTGTTGCAGCTGCTCGCACTCAAACCCTAGTGATTATTCTTTCTGAAGATGTTGCAGCCACAGAGGCATACTTATACGGAACAGCGGGCGGACCAGCATTTACAGATTTGAACAATGTAATTATTCTTCCTGCGAGTTATGATTCAGTTTGGATGCGCGATTATGGCGCAAACCCAGCCTACTCCAATGAAGTGGAAGATTTGTTCTTAGTCGATTGGATTTACAATCGTCCAACAAGACCGAACGATAATTCTTCTCCGCAATACATTGCTGATTATTTAGGACTTGATATGTACACAACAACGGCAGCACCCGATGATCTTGTGAACACAGGTGGAAACTGGATGAGTGATGGTTTCGGAACAGCAATCATATCAGAACTTGTTTTGGAAGAAAACGCTGCAGGAAATCCTTACGGAGTTACAGCAAAAAGCGAAGCTGAAATAGATGCAATTACAGAAACCTATCTTGGTGTAGACAGGTACATTAAAATGCCCACGCTTCCCTTCGATGGTATTCATCACGTTGATATGCACATGAAATTAATTGATGAGCAGACCTTGCTTGTGGGTGAATATCCTGCTAACATTTCAGACGGTCCGCAGATCAATGCAAACATGGACTATGTGGTTTCTAACTTCATGAATAAATGGGGAGAGCCATACAAGACCGTTCGTATTCCTATGCCTCCGAGCGTTGCTGGAAATTGGCCAAGTTCAAATCCTCCAGCGTCATACCGAACATACACCAATGCTGTTTTCGTAAACAAGATGGTTATTCTTCCGATTTACCGCGAGCAATACGATACCACAGCGTTGCGAATTTGGCAAGAGTTGTTGCCAGGCTATCAAATTGTTGGAATAGATTGCGATAATCAACCCGAAAATATCATTTCCGCGAGTGGTGCAATTCACTGCATCACGCACAGCGTTGGTGTTGCCAACCCGCTTTTAATTAGTCACAATCCCCTTCAAGATACAGACAACACAACAACCGACTACAGCGTTGTGGCATACATGAACCATCGAGATGGCGTTGCTGCAGGCAGAATGTATTGGAAGGCTGCCTTAACAGGCGCATACACGCAAGTGAACATGGTAAATATTGGAGGCAACAACTGGGAAGGAGTCATTCCTGTACAGCCTGCTGGAACACGCGTTTATTATTATGTTGAAGGAGAAGCTTCGACTGGAAAAGTTCTTCAACGCCCTATTGCTGCGCCTGAAGGCTATTGGAGTTTCGATGTATTTGCTGGAAATGTTGTGAACGAAGAAGCTTTCCAATTTTCACGTCTTTATCCGAATCCAGCAAGTGAAATGACTTGCGTTGAATTCAGTGTTCACGCTTCGCAAAAAGTAAAGGCATACATTCTAGATGCTCAGGGAAGAAGAGTGGAAGAAATTTATTCAGGTGTTTTATCGCCAGAGCAATCTAAATTATTTTTCAACGCATCGGCTTTCCCACAAGGTGTATATTTCGTGCAGGTGATTGGAGAAAGAGGAGTTTACAGAACCCCATTTGTCGTAAAATAAATGTCGAATAACAGAAGAAAATTTTTAGGTCAGCTAGTTGCCACTGGCGCTCTATTAGGGATGTCTCCAGCTCTTTTTTCATTCAGTGAAAAAAAGAAAAAGCCTGCAGAAAAGGTACGCTACACCAAAGGACTTGTTCTTTCAACTTGGGATCACGGAATTGTTGCAAACGATGCGGCTATGGATGTTTTGAAGAAGGGAGGTAACGCGCTAGATATGGCTGAGATGGGAGTCTGGAAGATTGAATCTGATTTAACCGGACTGAGCGTGGGACTTGGCGGATTGCCTGATAGAGAGGGAAGAACAACGTTAGATGCCTGCATTATGGACTGGCAGCACAAGGTGGGGTCAGTAGCTTTTGTTCAAGGTTTCGAGCATCCGATTTCAATTGCACGCGCTGTCTTGGAAAAGACTCCACACGCGATGATTGTGGGAAAAGGTGCAGAACAATTCGCATTGGAACAAGGGTTCAAATACAACGATTACGTGAATCCGGAAGCACGCAAAGCTTGGGAAGAATGGTTGAAGACTTCGCAGTACAAACCAATTATTAATATTGAAAATCACGATACCATTGGTCTATTGGCTATGGATTATGAAGGTCGAATTTCAGGATCTTGCACCACAAGCGGATTATCATACAAACTGCATGGAAGAGTTGGAGACAGTCCAATTATCGGAGCAGGTCTGTATATAGATAATGAAGTAGGCGGAGCAACCTGCACGGGTCTTGGTGAAACCGTTATTCGGTCATGTACTTCTTTCTTGGTTGTTGAACTCATGCGTCAAGGCGCAACCGCCCAACAAGCGTGTGAGGAAGCAATAGCCCGATTGAAATCGAATAATGCGTTTATGGTCGACGAATATCAAGTTGGTGTCTTAGCTGTTGACAAGGCAGGTGATATCGGAGGGTTCGGATTACGAAGTGGATTTACTTATGCGTTGTGTAAAGACGGTAAGAATGAAATGTTCACCGCTGGAGCGCTTATTCGTTAGTGCATTATTTTAAAAACCAACTCACGCATAATGTCGCCGTGCGACATGGTGTTTCCCTTTAATCCTTTGAGTTGCTCATCTGCATCTCTAAAATATTTGATTATGCGTTCAGATTTCCCTGGCGAATAATTTTTTTCGCCTTCTTTGAAATTTTGAGCGGCATAATAATTTACGCCTAATTCTTTGTATGCCGCGTCTTTGTTGGTGCTATTTTGAATGACACAAAGCTTTGCGAAAAAGCTATACAAAGCGGGAATGATTTGAAACAGCGGATGATCTTTCGGGTTTTTCTCGAAGAAGTTAATGATCTGATTCGCTTTCATAACGTCTTTGCGAATGAGTGCCGTTTGCAATTCCCAAACGTTGAAGTCTTTGGAGATCCCAATGTGATCTTGAATAATCTGAGTGGTGATTTCCTCGCCTGGATTCAAAACGATACTCAATTTCGAAATTTCATTGGTGAGTTTGTGAAGGTCAGAACCCAAATAATCTGCAAGCAGCTGAGTAGCTGTTCCTCGAATAACAAGCCCCTGGTCTTTCACAATATTTTGAACCCAAGTAGGTAGCTGATTTTCCTTAATGGCAAGCGATTCAAATGTTTTCGCTTTGGTCTTTAACGTTTTGAAAATAGAAGAACGACCATCAACTTTTCCGTTTTTATGACAAAATGCGAGGACCGTACTTTGAGTAGGTGCGTCTAAATAATTCAATAGACATTTGTACAATTCCTCCTTCTTCCAACATTTTAGATCTTGTGCCTCGCGAACAACAATCACTTGCTTGTTTCCCATCATAGGGAAACTCCTCGCCATGGAAACAATGGATTCTAGATTTGAATCTTTACCGTAACAAACAGTTAAACCGAAAGCCTTCTCACTCTCATCGAGAATTTTATCTTCAATGGCATTTGCAATAAGATCAATGAAGAACGCCTCTTCGCCGTGCAAAAGGTAGACAGAGGCAGTGTTGCCCATTTGAATGTCACGTATGATTAGCGAGTGTTCCATGTCTTGCAAATATCGGGAATAGTCGAGTGGAGATACAACATTTCAATCTTGAAAAATATACACTAATTTGCACAACTGAATTTTATGCTAAATTTCCAATTTCCCTCTTATTCGTTCCGCATTCGCGGTGAATCCTCGCGTGAAGTGTGGGACATTGTTCGTAACAAATGGGTAGCCCTTACCCCCGAAGAATTCGTTCGTCAACATGCCATTCATTTTTTTATTCACGATTTGAATTTCCCGAAGGGAAGAATAGGCGTTGAAACCGAAGTTGTTTTTCATGGAATGAAACGAAGAGCCGATTTGGTATTGTACACAAGAGAGGCATTTCCTCTGCTCATAGCCGAATTCAAAGCACCTACGGTGAAGATAGAAGAGGCCGTATTAAGTCAGACACTTCGATACAATTCTGTTTTGAAAGCGCCTTGGTTATTTATTTCGAACGGACACGAACACGCTTTGTGTGAAGTGAATAGCGATACTGGAACGGGTAAGTGGCATGCCGAAGCTTCCGAGTGGAAGTTCATTCAATAAATATTATTTCTTTTTCTTGTTCGAACCAGGAAGGTTTACGGTGAAATAAAAACTCCAATTTCCATAATCTTCATTTATATATTTCCCACTTGAAAATATTTCTTTGGGAAAATAGCGCACGCCGATAGCTAAGGTGCTGAAACTAATTTTGAGTGAAGAGGCATATTGCAATGTATTGAACCCCGATGGATTGTTTTCAATGCGTTTTAACTTAAGGTCGTCGAGTTTTTTCACTCCGAGATATCGTGCATTAAAAAAATAGTAACCTTCGATAGCCCATTCCACATAGCTATTGGTTTGACTTCCCTGTTTTAAAATGTACTTGCGTAACCTGATTTGCGCGTTGAACGCATTAGAACTGTATTTGGCCCGATCCCATGAGCTATCAGGTTCAAAGGAACGATTGGGGTAGTTGGAATTCAAGCGTTGTGTTCGTCTGTAATAACCGGCACCGAAGACGATCGACGACATGTCCGCAATGTCTTTTTTGAAAGTGTATCCGCAGGCAAAGCTTCTGCCCAATTCAAGTTTTTCCTTTTTTGAAAGGTCTTTGTTGTTGGGAATGAAATTTCCAATTTCGTAATAGAAAGAAGAGTAATTGTCAATGTTAACACCTTCCAATCGATAGTCTCGCGTTCTCTTCATAACAGAGTCTATCGTTGATTCAAACAGTATTGTTTGCCCCGTCGATTGAAACATTATTCCAACAGCAAAAAGAAAAAGCAACGCGTACCTCATGGCTGTGGAATAGGTATTTCGAAGAAGTGGCGGTCGTATACCACACGAAGTTTACATCCTATGAATTCTTCGGCGGGGATCGAAGCAATCACTTTGTTTTTTGGACGAGAAACGTTGTACTTAAATACTTCTCCGGTTGCTTTTATGAATTGAATGAATGCGACGGGAGAAGAATAGTTTTCTTGAATTTCTAAAGTGTCAGATCGACTGATGGTTAAAACATTATTGCAGTTTAAGCTGTCTAAGGTGAACCGAACCGAATAAACATTCGGTTTTTCTTCATCTTCGAAAAAGAAATAACTCGCTCTTGGAATTCCGAATCCGTGCGCGTAGTCGAAGTAAGGATAAAGCGATCCGCTTTTACGAATTTCTTCCCATAATTTTTCAGTGCTCCATTCCGGATGAAGCTGACGAACACACGCTGCGAATCCACACACCAAAGGCGTTGCGAAGGATGTTCCTTGAATGCGACTGTATTCTTCGTCTTCCGGATAAAGCAATTCTCCGGGTGCGCAGACGTCGGGTTTTAATCTTCCATCGGATGTTGGACCAACTGAACTGAAACTAGAAATGTATCCTGTTTTTGGATCAACAGATCCAACGGTAAGGATTCGTTCGGCATCAGCTGGAGCACCAATAATTTCCCAACTGTTTTGAAGTTCATTTCCGGCAGCATTCACGACTAAAATCCCTTTGTCCATAGCAGTGTTCGCTGCAATACTAATCTTGCAAGTCCTTCCATTTAAATCTTTTCGTTCGTATAGCTGATAGGTAAAACTTAGCGATGAGTTCACCAAACTCGCACCTTTTTCATCGGCCCACTCCAAGGCTTGTATCCATTGAACGTCATTCAGAAATCGAAATAATCCCATGTTCGGTGTTACTCGCGCAAGAAGGTATGTCGCTTCTGTGGCTAATCCGAATTGAACAGAGTCATTCTTTCCAGCTAAAAAAGTAAGGACCTCTGTCCCGTGAATAGAGTGGGAATAGACATCTTCGGTCTTGTTTAAGAAATCTTTTGTGGCTACGATTTGATTGTTCTTGAACAGATGTGAAAGGTGATCAGCGTTGTCGGCGTTGGAGAATCCAGCGTCGAATATGGCAATAATAGTATTCTTTCCAAAGAGCTCACGTTCGCTGAATTGCTTAGGTTCCAATAAATCAAGTTGCTTTCGGGCCTCCGTTGTTTCGCCGGTTGGAACCGAAGAGCTGTCGTGTAGTGTAATAGGAAATTCAGCTGAAAGAAGTGATTGCTCTTTCAGCCATTCAATTTCCTGGACACACGGTAGTTTCGAAATGAAATTCCAATTGTTCTCTGTTGCGCGAACAACCGCAGCGTTCAGCCATCGACTTGTTCCGAAGGTGCTGTCTGAATAGACTTCAACCAAAGAAATATATTCTTCTGAGACAGGGACATCTCTTTCATCCCATGCAATGTTTTGAAGAAATCGTCTTTCAATTGCAGCTGGAGAGAAATTGTGTTGAAAGGAATTGTCGTGAATTCCTTTGTCTTTGAAAACGACATATCCCCATTGTTGCCCGGAGGCAATGTTTGTCAGACCAATGGAAAATGAAAGCAACAGAAAAAAGAGAATAGCGCTATTCCGTGTATTTTTGTTGGGATTTAAAAATGAATACATCTATGGCGAATATAATTGATTTACGCAGTGACACGTTCACCGTTCCTTCAGACGAAATGAGAAAAGCAATGTTTGAAGCGCAAGTGGGCGACGATGTGTTCGGGGAAGATCCAACAGTAAACGCGTTGGAAGCATACGCGGCGGAGTTGTTCGGCATGGAAGCCGCATTGTTTTGTGCTAGCGGCACGCAATCGAATCAGATAGCCATTAATGTGCACACACGTCCAGGCGATGAGGTGATTTGCAGCAACATAGCACACGTCTATATCTATGAAGGTGGAGGAATAGCCTTGAACAGCGGTAGTTCTGTTCGTCTGTTAGACGGACCTCGCGGCATGTTCACGGCAGAGCAGGTGAAGGCGAACATCAACAACAGAGCTGATGTTCATTTGCCGAACACATCATTAGTCTGCACGGAAGATACCGTGAACAAAGGGGGAGGAGCCATTTGGGATTTCAATGAAATTTTGAAAATTCAAGAAGTGTGTAAAGCGAATGGAATGGCTTTGCATTGTGACGGAGCAAGACTTTTCAACGCGTTAGAAGAAACGAAGATGAGTCCGGCAGAATATGCGAAGGCTTATGACTCAATAAGTGTGTGTTTAAGCAAAGGACTTGCAGCTCCGGTAGGAAGTTTCTTGGTGGGGTCGAAGGATTTTATTCTGAAGGCACGTCGCCGCAGAAAAACGATGGGCGGAGGAATGCGTCAAGCTGGATTTCTTGCAGCAGCGGGTTTACATGGTATGCAGGTGGAGCGATTCCGCTTGCATGAAGATCACGCGCATGCGAAAGCAATTGGAAATGTGTTGAGTGCAATGCCCTATTGCGCCGAGATTATGCCGGTTGAAACGAACATTGTTATTTGGAGACCAACGAGTAATTCTTCGGCAGAGATGATTGAAAAATTAACTCCTTTGGGAATCAAGTGTTTCCCTTTCGGACCAGTATGGCTTCGCTTTGTCTTTCACCGAAATGTTTCTGCTGAACAAGTTCAAGAATTGAAAGAGAAGCTTCAGAGTTTGTAATTATACAAAGGAGATTTTACTCAATAACCACACTCTTCTGAATCTGCATATCTTCTGAAGTAATTCGCAAAGAATAAACTCCTGAAGGAACTTCAACATTCACCAAAGTGCTTGTTGAGCCGGAAGCGATTCTCTCCGAATGAATCATTTTTCCTGATATATCGAAGAGGCTCCAAGTTGCATTTTTGAATGACGCATGAGTGAAGGTAAATGCACCTTTCGAAGGATTAGGAAAGACGTTTATTGTAGCTTGCAAAAGTTCTTCAACACCAACACAATCTGTAATGTTGAATGTGTAGTTGTAGGTGCAGTTGTTATCATCTGTGATAGCCATAATGTAGGTTCCAATTCCAATTCCGGTTAACGGATTGTCTACTCCAATAGGCGTTCCTGAAGCATCGTTCCAAGCAAATTCATACGGAGCAGTTGCGCCAGACAAATTCACTTCAATACTCGCGTCATTATTCACATCGCAACTCGGAAGAATTATGTTTGTTGTAACCATCCATGGCTCAGGTTGAACAATATCGAATGTTTCTGTATGAACTTCTCCGCATCCTGCCGTTGCTGTTAATGTATAAGTCCCCGGATCTACGTTTTGCAAATATTGATTGGTAGACGTGAAACCATTTGGTCCTGTCCAAACCGAACTGAAGTTTGCACCCGCGCCAACGCTATAAGGAAACACACTGCCATCTCCTGTTTCACCTTTATCTAATGGACAGGAAATTCCGTTTACCAATGCATCCCAAGAAATTGAGCTGCTGTAGGTGTGCACCGACAATTCAATATCGCCCACAGAACCTTCCCAACCGTCGATTTGAATCAAATACATTTGACCCGCTTCTAAGCAAGAGGTGTAAGTCTGAGAAGCGTAAAGCTCTCCAGCAGAACATCCGCCAATCATATCGTCATTTGAGCTAATTAATTCAAACGTCGAGAAATCCGAGCAGTCTGCTACTTTGTAAATTGCTATTTGAGTATCTGTGCTCGTTCCAGGGTTACAAGTCGTCACTTCAAATGAAGTTGTGTTGGTCGTTGGAATGAATTTCGCCCAAATGGAATTCGTAGAATTTCCTTCGCACCAAAATCCGTATGCACCGCAATCAATTCCGGCCGGAGCAAGTTCACCAAATCCAGCAATTGCATCTGTGTTATTCAATGCCAATGAAGGGCCGTCGGCTGTAATTTCAATGGCGCTGCAAGGACTGTCATACGCAGGGGCATTGCTGACGCCGATTGTAAAAGTCCAAGTGTTACCATTGCCACCTCCGCTGTATACGTGCGTCAATGCTCCGTTTTCAAAGACTTCAATCACCAATCCGCCATCGCCATAAGAATCGAGATAGATCAATTCATAATCGGTGTTATTCGTCAAACAAAAAGGTCCTTCAGTAATAACAATGTTGTCTGCATAGCCGTTTGCACTGTTCGCCGATTCGGTTCCGGCGCAGCCAACATTTAAATTCGCACCCTCTGCTATAGGCAGGTCTGTACATCCCGTTCCCGCTAGGTTTAACTGCCAATAGTTCTCATAGGCCCATGCATCGGTATGCATAACGAACGTCACGGAAGTCTCGCCAGCAGCGCATTGTGCGAAGCTGCTGATTGCACTCAAAAGAATAAACGATACAGCGAATAAAAAAGATTTCATGGCAAAGGATTAGTTCCTCAAATGTAACACGAACATGCGAAGTCTGAAAACTAAATCGCGAAAAGGCCTTGAATTCAGCGGTTGTGCTCTTACTTTGCATTATGACAGATTATTTGAGTCCGGGCACCATTCAAGAGTTAATGGTTACTTCAATTAGTGAAGAAGGAGTTTTTGTTGGAAATGACCACGAGGAAATTCCTTTGAATAAGATTGACACCAAAGGTGTTGTATTGGGACAAACGCTGAAGATTTTCAGCTACTTCAACGACAGAAAAGAGTTAGAAGCGACGATTCAGTTGCCCGAAATTCAAGTGGGTGAAATGGGAATGTTTTCCATTTTAAATTCAAACGATTTAGGTGCGTTCATAAATATCGGAGTGGGCCGCGACGTGCTTATTCCAAAGCGAGAGCAAAGACAAGAACTAATGGCTAATCGCAGAGCATTGATAATGCTATGTTACGATTCTGCGAACCACAGACTTTTCGGAACGACAAAGATTTTCAATCACTTGAAAGAGGAGCCCGATTTTAAACGTGGCGATGAAATTGAAATGACCATTTTCGAGAAATTGGAAGTGGGAAGGAAGGTTATTGTAAATGGAAAGTACCAAGGCATCATCTTCCAACAAGAAATTATGAGTCGCGTTTCTGAGGGCGATAAAGTGAAAGGATACGTGCGTAAGATTGAAGGGAAAGATGTGGTGGTGAGTATGCAGAAGGAAGGTGTTGATCTAATTGAAGATGCTGCTGCACGTTTGTTAGAGTTCTTAGAAAACAACGGTGGTTATATTCGTTTGAACGACGACAGTGATCCCGACGAAATTAAAATTCGTCTTCGCATGTCGAAGAAGACGTTCAAGAAAGCAGCTGGACTTTTATATAAGCGTGAGAAAGTAGACTTAATGAAGTTCGGTGTGAAGCTTTTGACCGAAGGTCAGAAGCCAACGCCACGTGATATTGAAAATTGGAAGGACAAGCCAACAGATGATGTGCGTAAGCCATACACCGCGAAGAAATTACCTGTTCCGAACAGACGCATTGGAGATTCTTTTGGGAATCAAGAAAGCAAAGGGTATAGAGAAGATAAGAGTGGGGAAGAGAGGGGAAGAGATGTTAAGAACTGGGAAGAGGGGGGAAGAGAAGTTAAGAATTGGGAAGAGGGGGGAAGAGAAGGTGAGAGAGGGGACG
>JBIKZA010000067.1:0-12743 GCA_044354975.1 Flavobacteriales bacterium | reverse complement strand
ATCGCATTGGTCATGCTAACAGGTACGTTGAACTTGGGTGAAATTGTTGCACAACAAGATGCAGACTACGCTTACATCGTATACCAACCACTTGGATTTTTAATCTTCTTAATCTGTGCTTTCGCAGAAACCAACCGTGCTCCTTTCGACTTACCTGAAAGTGAATCGGAATTGGTTGGTGGTTTCCACACCGAGTACAGCTCTATGAAGTTAGGTTTCTTCCTTTTCGCAGAATACATCAACATGTTCATCTCTTCAGCAGTGATGGCTTCGTTGTACTTCGGCGGATACAACTTCCCATTTCAACATGAATTAGGCTTGGAAGGAAATCTACTTTCAGCTATTCAAACTGCGGTATTCCTTGGAAAGATTTTAATCTTCATCTTTATCTTCATGTGGGTTCGTTGGACGCTTCCTCGCTTCCGCTATGACCAACTGATGAACCTTGGATGGAAGGTGCTATTGCCACTCGCCATATTCAATATTTTTATTACTGGACTTGTGATGTACTTCACGGGAAAACTGTAAACCAACAACACCATGAATTTAACAAACCGTTCGAAAGTTGTTGCCAAGAAGGAACTAACCTTAATGGAGAGCATGTATTTGCCTGCAATCTTCAAAGGAATGGCAATCACGCTTAGCCATTTATTTAAGCGTAAGGCAACCATTAAATACCCTGAAGAAACCAGAGAAATTGCTCCCGTTTATCGCGGACAACACGTATTGAAACGCGACGAAGCAGGTGCTGAACGTTGCACTGCATGCGGTCTTTGCGCTGTCGCTTGTCCGGCTGAAGCCATTACCATGGAAGCAGGAGAGCGCGAAAAAGGAGAAGAGAAATTATTCCGTGAAGAGAAGTACGCGAAGATCTATGAGATCAACATGCTTCGTTGCATCTTCTGCGGATTGTGTGAAGAAGCTTGTCCGAAAGAAGCCATCTTCCTTACCGATCGTATTGTTCCTAGTTCATTCACTCGCGGAGAAGAAGTGTTTGGAAAAGACAAATTGGTGGAAGGCCTGAACGAACGTGTAGATGTTACGAAGCGTCAAACACTAGATGTATTGTCTTTCAAACAAGATAAAAAACACGCGCATAACCAAACCTTTCAAGACCGTTTAAAACAATGAGCTTAACTGAAATTGCTTTTTACTTTCTGTCATTCTTGGCGATCTTCAGCGCACTCGCTGTGATCCTAAGCAAGAATCCAGTATACAGCGTTCTTTATTTAATTGTAACGTTCTTCAGCATAGCAGGACATTACTTTTTAATGAATGCGCAATTCCTTGCAGCCGTTCACATCATCGTATATGCAGGAGCCATCATGGTACTCTTCCTCTACGTAATCATGATGTTGAATTTAAATGAAGAGCAGGAAGAGAAAACCAAAAATTGGGTGAAGATTGCAGCAGTTGTGTCTGCGTGCAGCATCATGCTCATTCTGGTTTCACTCATTTCGAAATCTACTTACACCATGGGCAAAGCACCAATGGCGGGCGATGCCGGTTTGGTTCAAAACCTAGGAAAAGTATTGTACAAAGACTATCTGTTGCCATTCGAATTGGCTTCAGTGCTGTTCCTAGCCGCAATGGTTGGAGCCGTTTATCTATCTAAAAAAGAAACTTCAAAATCGTAATTATGGAAATCCTTCCGAACATTACCATACAGCATTATTTGTGGCTAAGCACTACCTTATTTGCTCTAGGTGTTTTTGGTGTTCTGCTTCGCAGAAACGCTATTCTTATGTTCATGTGCATTGAGCTTATGTTGAATGCAGTGAATATTGCCCTTGTTGCTTTTTCGAAAGTACACGGCGACACTTCTGGACAAGTATTCGTATTCTTCATTATGGTTGTTGCCGCTGCAGAAGTTGCCGTTGGATTGGCCATTCTGATGATGCTTTACCGCAACTTGCGCACGACAGATACTGACGCGTTAAACAACTTGAAGGGATAAACCATGGAAAAATTAATTACTCTCGTACCGCTTTTCCCACTTGTTGGATTTCTTTATCAAGTCTTCTTCGGGAAAAACACTTCGAAGCAACTCACTACCATCATTGGTTCTGGAGCCATCTTCGCTTCGTTCGTTGTTTCATTGATTGTCTTCAACAGTCAACTTCATTCTCACCATGCGGTGACAGTTAAAGTGTTCGAATGGATTCATGCTGGAAGTCTTCACATTGACTTCGCGTTTTTGGTAGATTCACTTTCTTCCACCTACCTCCTATTCATCACCGGAGTTGGTTTCTTAATTCACATTTACTCTTCGGGGTATATGAGTCACGACGAAGGATTCAATCGCTTCTTCGCATACTTGAACCTGTTCGTATTCTTCATGTTGATTCTTGTTCTTGGCGATAGCTTGGTAACCTTGTTCGTTGGATGGGAAGGCGTGGGTGTTTGCTCATTCATGCTTATCGGTTTCTGGTACAAAGAACACGCGAATAATGAAGCTGCGAAGAAAGCGTTCATCATGAATCGTGTGGGTGACCTTGGATTAATTGTCGCTATGATCTTAATCTTCAGCAACACCGGAACATTGAATTATGTTGAATTATTCAACCACGGAAAAATTGCTTCATTGTCTCCTTCAATGTTAACGACCGTTGCCATCTTCTTGTTTATTGGAGCCATGGGGAAAAGTGCACAGTTTCCTTTGCACACGTGGTTACCCGATGCAATGGCAGGTCCAACTCCTGTGTCTGCATTGATTCACGCAGCAACCATGGTTACTGCAGGTATTTATTTAGTGGCGCGTAACGGAGATCTTTTCGAAATGAGTCACACCGCTTCGAACTTGGTGTTGTACGTTGGATTGATCACAGCGTTAATGGGTGCAACAATTGCACTTACACAAAACGACATTAAGAAAGTCTTGGCTTACTCAACTGTTTCACAATTGGGATTCATGTTCGTGGCCTTAGGATTAGGAGCGCACAGCATTGCTGTCTTCCACGTAATTACTCACGCCTTCTTCAAAGCCTTGTTGTTCTTGGGCTCAGGCTCTGTGATTCACGGAATGGGCGGAGAGCAAGACATTCGTAGAATGGGTGGATTGAAGAAATACATGCCTTCAACACAAAAAACATTCTTAATTGGAACATTGGCTATCGCAGGTATTTTTCCATTCGCAGGTTTCTTCTCGAAAGATCAAATTCTTGCACATGTCATGGAGCATAACATGCCAGTCTTTATTTTATTGGTAATTGCTTCTGCTTGCACAGCGTTCTATATGTTCCGCATGTATTACTTGACCTTCCACGGAAAGTTCAGAGGAACAAACGACCAAGAGCATCATTTGCATGAGTCGCCTG
Organism: Flavobacteriales bacterium; assembly: GCA_044354975.1. Lineage (GTDB taxonomy): Bacteria > Bacteroidota > Bacteroidia > Flavobacteriales_D > Sanyastnellaceae > CAIZGX01. Next base: position 9,426 of record JBIKZA010000067.1, on the reverse strand, counting down.
CTTCGATGACAATTCCTCTTTGGGTATTGGCTATTCTTTCAGTTGTTGGCGGATTCATTGGATTCCCGCACGCAATTGGACACGCAATTCATTTCCCACATGCATTGGATCATTTCCTCGAAGGACCTGTTCTTGTAGCAGTTGGAGACATGTCGGTAACCGTTGAAATTATCTTGGCGTTAGTTACAATGGGAATTGCAGTTGTGATGATTTATGTTGCACACAACATCTACATCGCGAAATCAACACACGTTTTGGAAGACAACGAAATCAATTCACCCTTCCACAAATTGCTTCACAAGAAATACGGATTCGATGAATTGTATGAAGCAATGTTTAAGAAACCAGCGAACGCTATTGGACATGCATTTTCTACTGTTGTTGAATGGAAGATTATCGACGGCATTGTGAACGCTGCCGGAACTGCCGCTGAAGGTGTTGGATCGCTTGCAAGAAAATTGCACGGCGGACACATTGCGGGCTACTTGCTCACCTTCATGATTGGATTGATTTTATTATTGACTTTGATTTTTAAAGCATAAGCACCTATGTTAACCCTCGCACTACTTCTTATACCCGCATTCTTCGGACTGATGATGTTCCTATCATCTGACTTATCGAAGAAGTTAGCATGGGTAGGTTCTATTTTGAATGCAGCAATTGCCATTGGCGCAGCGGTAGCAATGTCATACGGCAAAACAGAAATGCTTGAATTCGATGGAGGCGTTATTGCTCCGCTCGGCGCTCACTTCGCATTGTCGTTGAATGCAACCAGCATCTTGTTGGTAATGTTGAATGCATGTTTGCTTCCGTTTATTGTTCATGTCGCTAGCAAAAATGAAATGCGCAATGCTTCGTCATTCCTTTCATTAATTCTCTTCATGTCTTCGGCCATGATGGGCGCATTTTTAGCGAACGATTCGTTCTTGTTCTACATCTGTTACGAAGCAGCATTGGTTCCGATTTACTTCATTATACTTCGATGGAGTGCAGCAGAAAATAAAAACGCTATCGTTTTGAAGTTCTTCGTTTACACATTGTTCGCTTCATTGTTCATGTTGTTCTCGTTGTTGTACGTTCGTCAGTTTGCAGACAGCTTCTTAATTTCAGACATGATTTCCGCTGGATCGAAACTTTCGCAAAACGAACAAACTTGGGTATTCGCAGGATTCTTCATTGCCTTCGCAGTAAAAATTCCAATCTTCCCTTTCCATACTTGGCAGCCAAACACATACAAAGCCGCACCAACAGCAGGAACTATTTTGCTTGCAGCGGTTATGTTGAAAATGGCCACTTACGGATTGCTTCGTATTACCATGCCTATGGTACCTGCAGGAGTTGCAGATGCAGATTGGACCATGTGGTTGTGCGTGATTAGCATTGTTTACGCATCGTTCGTTGCGTTGAATCAGACCAGTTTCAAACTTTTAATTGCATATTCTTCCATTGCTCACGTGGGCATGATTGCCTTGGGAATTTTAGCAAACGGAAACACGGCTTACGAAGGTGCTTTGATTGAAATGGTTTCTCACGGTGTTATTGCTTTGGGATTGTTCTTCATTGCTGACATGATTGAATCGCGCGTTGGACACGACCACTTCAACAAGATGGGTGGACTTCGTGAAAAGCATCCAGCCTTTGCCTTTTTGTTTTTCGTGATCGTTATGGCATCTGTTGCCTTGCCGGTAACAAGCGGATTCGTTGGTGAATTCTTGTTGCTTCAAAGCGTAGGAAGTCACAACATTGTAATGGCTTTGGTAGCGGGACTAACTGTAGTATTCGGAGCTGTTTATATGCTTCGTGCATTTCAAAGTACCATGTTGGGTAAGCACAATGCTGAATTGGCGTTTGCTGAAATGACTGCTTCAGAGAAAATGGTCTTAACCATTATTGTCATTATTACAATTGCTATCGGTGTTTATCCGGGTATGTTACTCGACGTAGTTCACAAAGGCCTTCAACTTACTGGAATATAATTTTATGAAAGAGTTATTATTAACCGCATTATTGGGAATTGGAGTTTTGGTTTTAGACATTCTAAACCTGAAGAAATACGTCCTTCCATTTATTTTACTCGGGTTGGCTGCACTGGTTGGATTCATTGTTGTCGATTGGGGAACTGTGGAAACGCCTTTCAATCACACCATGTTGGTGTATGAAAACGGAGCTAATCTTGCGCTAGGAGTATTCGCAGTGGTGTTGTTCTTCTGGTTCATTCTTTCCTCTTCTTACTTCAAACAGCACGAAGGAAAAACTGATTTGTATGCCTTGGTAGTTTTCAGTTTTTGCGGAGCCGGATTATTGGCAGCCTTCGGAAACATGGCTATGTTATTTTTAGGAGTTGAAATTTTAAGTATTCCTGTTTATGTTTTAGCAGCGAGTAAGAAGCATGACTTGGCTTCGAACGAAAGTGGATTCAAGTATTTCATTTTAGGATCTGTAGCCTCTGCTATTTTGTTGTTCGGAATTACCTTGGTTTACGGAGCAACTGGAAGTTTCGATTTAGCGGTTATTTCGAATTTCATTCAAGACGGATCTGAAACTTCCATCATTATGAATGTTGGAATTACCATGATCTTGGTGGGATTCCTTTTCAAAATTTCAGCAGCACCCTTCCACATTTGGACTCCAGACGTTTATCAAGGCGCTCCAACATGGATCACAGCGTTCATGTCAACAATTGTGAAGGCAGCTGCCATGGTAGCGTTGTTTAAGCTCTTCACAGGCCCATTTCATTATTATGTTGAAGCGAACGGTTATGTTATTGGAGTTATCGCCGCTATCACGCTTATTGCGTCGAATACAGCAGCCTTGTGGCAAACGGATGTGAAGCGCATGTTGGCTTATTCAAGTATTTCTCACGCAGGATTTTTATTATCGACCATCATTGGAAATGCATCGTTGTTGAGCTTATTGTTCTACTTGCTCACATACAGCATCGCTGGATTAATTGCATTCGGTGTAATTAAAGAAACACAAACGTTGGAAGGAAATCCGTTAAAAGGATTGTACAGAAGAAACAGCGTGTTAGCGTTTGCATTCACAGCAGCATTATTGTCTATGGCTGGTATTCCTCCATTCAGCGGATTCATTGCGAAGTATTTCGTGATTGCTCAATTGATTGAAGCGAAGTATTTCGCATTGGTTGTGGTCATGATCATTACCTCTGCCATTGGTGCCTTCTACTACTTGCGTTCATCGTTGTCTGTTTATCAGCACATCGAAAACGCCGGACGCATTGTCCTTACTCCGCTTGTTAAGTGGACGTATATTATTCTTTCAGCGTTGTTGGTTTTGCTGACGGTGGCAGCGGGGTACATGCACAATCTTTAAGTTAAGAGAGGGGAAGAAAAGGGAAGAGAGGGGAAGAAAAGAATCTGTTTCTCATTCTGTTTCTGTTTCTCATTCGACACATTTATAATATCAAGCGGTGTTGGCGGGTTGGAAGAACAAATAAATTAATTTAAAAATTAAAATGCAAGACCAAACCATTTACTCCGAAGCTCCAACCTACTTCCACTATTACTACGGACTTATTCCGTCGAATGACTTGTTAGTGGCATTGGAGGAAGATTTAAATGCAACACTTGACATTCTCAAATCGATCAATTCCGAAAAAGAAAACTTTGCATACGCTCCTGGTAAATGGACAACCAAAGAAGTGTTCAAGCACATTATAGAATGTGAACGCATTTTCGCTTATCGTGCCTTGCGTTTTTCACGCTTCGACAGCACTCCCCTTCCCGGATTTAACGAGAACGACTTCATAGACAACTCGAAGCAAATGAATCAAAGCTTTGCAGAATTAATTACTGAATTCGAACTTGTCCGCAAGTCAACCATTGCCTTATTCAAATACATGTCGCCTGACATGCTACAGTTCCAAGCTCCCGCGAACAACACCTCCTACTCCACCCGCGCCATCGGCTTTATGATTGTAGGACATTGCATTCATCATTGCAATTTTGTGAAGAAGAATTATTTGTGAACTGCGCTGTTGGAACTACGTTGTTGGAACTTCGTTATTGGAAAATCGAAGATTTTATTCCTACTGTATAATTGGAACTACGTTGTTAGAACTGCGTTGTTATATCATCGAAGACATTCGCCAGCGGCATTCGCGAAGCATTCCTCGAAGAGATTCGTTACTCCGTAACATTCCTCGAAGAGATTCGTTACTTCGTAACATTCGTTGCTCCGCAACATTCGCGCTTCGCGCATTCTTGCTCTAATAAAGCAAATAGTCCTCTCCCAAATTCCCGCGCTTCTGCAACTTCAGATCTTGAAGCAATGGCGACTTAATGTTCAGCTGAATGTAATAACTCTGACGAAGTCCGAATGGAACAACATTCGCGCTTAACTCCCAGCAATGTAAATCGACGTGCAGTCCAAAGGTTGTGGTGGTCATTTCCTTCGCGTTGAAATCGTAGCCGCCGTTGAAGCTCAACGCCAAGCGTTTCGCGAAGGCAACATCGCCCATGAACGTGACCGCTTGAGTGTAAATCGTGCTGTCGCGCTGTTGAGCAACCAACCAATTCTTACTCAAACGCAAATTGTAATTCACACTCAAATTCCAAGGAACATTGAAGTCTATGAGCGACGCCTCGTTGGTAGATAGAATCTCCTGTTGCTGAGGCGTAACCGCCGGATTGGCCGACGTCTGATTAGAGCTTGGCTTCGCCTGCTTGCTGCGCACAACAATTCCCATCGCCAAATTAGTCCCCTCCATGCGCGCAAATCCTTTTCGCGATTCATTTAAAAACGTATCAATCTTACGTCCCAACGAATCGCGATCGTACATGCTGTAAGAAGAAGAATAGTTCATGGTTAAGAATTTCCCAACCGATGTAAAGGCCGAGAAATTCACGTTGCTCCACTGCAACGAGTCGGCCATAAAATTGCGCGACGCACTGGTCCTAAAACTATCTATAATCTTCACCTTCTTGTACGACACCTTCGCCGAAGACTCGTCGCGAACCTTCGCTTCAATATTCTGATTAACCGAAAAATTCATGTTAGCGGTCTGCGATGAACTCGTTGGTGCAAACCGCGCCGCATCGAACGCAGAGTAACCCAAGAACTCACCATTCACACCGTAATATCCAAACTGCTGAAAATTTTGATAAGGCGTATACGAGAAACCAACATTTGGCTGAATCATGTGTCGAACCGCTTTCACCTTCTTCGCTCCCTTCCTCACAAATGTTCCGTAAATTCGGGTATTCGCAGAGATTTGCGTCGACCAATTGCCTGCTGCTTTAAATCCAGCTACCGTATCCAATTGCGCATCGCTAACCGGAGAAACAACTTTCCAAGTGCCATAACCCGTGAAGGTGGCAGACGGATTCAACGTTAAAAACTGTCCCAACTTCCACGAAGTACTCGCGGTAGTATTCATGCGAACCCCACTCGTTGCCTTGTTCAACAATTCACTCATCGTCAATTGTCCGAACTCTTGCTCATAAGCCGACAACTGCTGCTCGGTATTCAATGACGCGTTAATTCCAATCGGAGATTTCGGAAAGACCTTCTTCAACAAATTAATACGCGATACGTTGAAAGCCGCAGACGGCAAAGTAATCTGAACCAATCGAGATTGCGTGTTCTGAGTATGATTCGCTGAAAGCGCCAAAGAAAAAGGTTTTCCAGGAAACGACTTCGACCATTGAACCGCCGAATTGAATGTGCTCGTTAAGAAGTCTTGTTGCGTGGCGTTCAAGTTATTTCTGAAATTCTGTGAGCTTCCTAAATTCACATTCGCGTTGAACGATTCATTCGGACGAGCCTTCGGATCTTGCGAGTGATTCCAACGAATGTTGAAGGTCGACTGCTCTATGTAATTAGGTAATTCACGGAAACCTGTCTTGTTTAAAGTTCTTGAAATATTGAAGGAACCCTGATACTTATATCGCTTCTTGTAATTCGTAATGTTCTTTATACTCCACGATCCGCCAGTGTAAACATCGAATAACAGCTTCGTGTCCACATGATCGTTAATGGGGAAATAATACCCCAGGTTCTGAAGGAAGAATCCCTTCGCTCTTCCGTTTCCATATCCCGGAATTAAAATTCCATATGTGCTTTCTTTTTTATTCGGAAAGAATCCAAACGGCAATCCCAGCGGAACGGGCACTTTTCTGAATTGCAAATAGAGCGGTCCGCTCACAATCTTTTCATTCGGAATAATAATGGCTCTCGACAATTGAAAATGGAAATGCGGATTCGGATTGGAACACGTGGTGAATTTTCCTTTTCGAATGTGAATGGTCTTGTCGACCTGCATCTTCGAAATGGCAGTGTGCAAATACGCATCCGACTCTTCGGTGAGCACGCCGTAACTAATTCCCCTTTTCGATTTAAAATTATATCCCAACGAATCTTCTTCGAATGAAGTCTCTCCTTGCGTAAAGACCGGCCTTCCTGTATAAACACCCAATGAGTCTTTAAATCCCTTCGCGAAAGCAATGTTGTCGGTCAATGAAAACGCAATATAACCAGCCTTCAACTCCAAATCTCCGTAGGTAACGTAAGAGCCCAATCCGTATAAATACACGCGATCATTCACCAAATCCATAACGGTACTGTCTTTGCCATAATAGTGAACTTCCTCCATGGCCTGTTCTTCGGAAGAAAAATAAAGGGTGTCAACAGGCATTGGCGACAATGAATCAGACTGCGCAGACAGCGGGTTCAATAAGGAGCTTATCAACACCACACACGTGAAAATTAGAGCGCGCCTGAAGTTCATGCCTTCACAAAGAAAAATAGTTTTGTTTAAATTGCGTTCACTTGTCAAAGCTATGCTAAACAATCGAGAAAATATACCCTTCAGGCAGATGCATAAAAAAATACTGTACATTTTTTTAGTGGCATTGGTTTTCACTTTGGGGTCAGCGTATCGCATTTCGAAGAAGGTAGTAACGATAGAAAAAAAGTTTATTGTTGTGCTCGATGCCGGACACGGCGGATCCGATCCCGGAACCTTAGGGACAGGGCGATACAAGACTTCCGAAAAAGACATTGCACTCGATGTAACGTTGAAAGTTGGAAGGCTCATTGAACAGAATTACCCGAATGTTAAAGTGGTTTACACAAGAACCGGCGACACCTTCCCTACCCTGAAACGTCGCGTTGAAATAGCTAACACCAACAACGCAGACCTTTTTATAAGCATTCACTGCAACGCCAATCCGAACACCGAAGCTTCGGGATCCGAGTCATTCGTCATGGGATTGCACAAGTCTGAAGAGAGTTTGCGCAACGCCATGCGTGAAAACGCTTCCATCTATTTAGAAAGCGACGGAGGGAAAGACTACGACGGTTTCGACCCGAACAATCCTGATACATACATTGCCATGAGTCTTCGAGAAAATATCTACCAAGACAAGAGCATTCTATTAGCGAAAAACGTTCAAGATGAATTCGTGAAGTTGGGAAGGAAAGACCGCGGTGTAAAGCAAGCACCATACTACGTTGTCACCTTCACGAACATGCCGAGTATTCTTATTGAATTGGGATTCCTTTCCAACCACAAAGAAGAAGATTACTTGCAGGGCAAAGCTGCCAAAGAGGAAATGAGCTCGGCTGTATATCGCGCCTTTGTAGATTACCAAAGCAAACTTTTCAACATTCAGCCTACGAATGCTCCTACACCGTCAGTGGTTGTTGAGCAACCAGTGAAGCCAAATGCATTTGAAGGTCTTATTTGGGAAGAGATTCCCGTTGAAGAAGTTGCGTTTAAAGTGCAGATTCTAAGTTCCGCTACCGCTCTTCAAAAAAAATCAAATCAATTTAAAGGTTTAGTCAGAATTGAGGAATACCTTAGCAACGGCGCACATAAGTACCTGGTTGGAAGTACCCGAAGTTTAGACGACGCTAAGAAGAATCAAAAAATTCTTCGCGATGCTGGATTCAGCGGAGCATTTGTTGTCGCCTTCGAAAACGGGATTCGAATCAGTAACGAAGAGGCCCTTAAAAAAATTCAGAAATGAACGGAAAAAAAACACGCAACGAAGTTGTCATTGGAGCAGTTGTCATTGTCATACTTGCGCTTGTCTATTTCGGAGTAAGTTTTTTAAAAGGTGTAAATATCTTTTCTACACAAACGAGATACTACGCCATCTACGAAGAGATTGGCGGATTGGAAGTCTCCTCTCCGGTTATCATCAACGGTTTCAAGATTGGTATTGTAAAAAGTATTGAACTTGAATCGAACGGTTCAGGAAGATTGGTGGTTGAAGTGGTATTGAACGATGCAGATGTTTCCGTGCCGAAAGATTCAGAACTTAAAATTTACGACTCCGATTTTTTCGGAGGGAAGGCCATTCAAATTGTTTTGGGCGACAGCTCTGTTATGGCTAGCACAAAAGACACGTTAATAGCTTCTATCGAAAAAGGTTTTGCAGAAACCTTGAAAAATGAAATCGATCCGATCAAGCAAAAGTCCGCTGAAATTTTCCAAGGAGTCGACAGTGTTCTTTCAAGCTTGCAACGAACACTCAACAATTCAGGCGCCGAAGGACTTCCTTCCTTATTCAGTTCATTGCAGCGCACCATGAATAATTTAGAAGCAACCTCAGCCAATCTGAATGTACTCATTGCAAACAACGGCGGACGTGTTTCTGAAATTATTGGCAATGCCCAAGCACTAACCAATACCCTCAAAGCAAACAATGAGCGCATAGATCTGGCCATTAAAAACATTACCCAATTCACAGATACCCTTTCACGCATTCGCTTAACGACTACACTTTATAAAGTTGACCAAGCCATGGGACATTTTGAAGAAGTTATGACGAAGGTGAACAGCGGGCAAGGCACTCTGGGCAAACTCGTAAACAACGACAGCCTTCATCATGAATTGGTAAATGCCACGCATAGCCTAGACTTGTTGCTCGACGATATGCGCAACCACCCGAAGAGTTACGTTGGCTTCTCTTTATTCGGAAGACGTGACGCAGATAAGTTTTCTAAATCAGAATTAGAAGACATGAAAAAAATCATTGATCAGATGATTCAAGAAAAAGGTGGTAAGTAATTCTTCAATTTAAAAATCGAAATCATTTATGATCTCTCAAATCATATTCGCATTACTTCTGGTTGTATCCGGATTCTTCATCTTCAAAAGATATCAGTTTGTAAAGGGAAATATTTTCCTCGGACAAAAAGGTCCTGAAACCGATCGCAAAGGCGAGCGCCTGAAAACCATGATTCTCGTGGCTTTCGGACAAGGGAAAATGTTTTCTAAACCGTTTGTGGCTATTCTTCACTTCATTATTTACTCTGGATTTTTAATTATAAATATTGAAGTCATTGAAATCGTTCTCGACGGATTAACCGGTGAGCATCGTTCGTTTATAGGTTTTGGTGGCTACTACAGACTTTTAATTAATCTGTTTGAAGTTCTTGCAGGTTTGGTCATTGTTG
>JBIKZA010000098.1:0-3861 GCA_044354975.1 Flavobacteriales bacterium | reverse complement strand
TCTGTCGTTAGTGCGGTAGATGTTCTGTCATAGCCCATAACTTGCACTCCCTTGCGATGGAAATAACGCGCCAAGGCGGACATTCCAATGCCGCCAATACCTAAGAAATACATGACATCGCATGTTAGCTTACGCTCTTCCATACACCACTTCAATTAAAGTATCTACAATTTCCGAAGTTGCATTCGGTCTTGCGAATGCAGCAATATTTCCTTTCAATTCTGAAATTTCTCTTTCGTTTTGAATCAATTCTGAAACAACACCCGCCAACTTCAATTCAGCTTCACTGTCACGAACAAGGAGAGCAGCATGCTTTGAAACAAGAGCCATGGCATTCTTCGTCTGATGATCTTCCGCCACATTCGGAGACGGCATAAACACTACTGGTTTACCTACTAGCGACAACTCTGAAACACTCATTGCCCCTGCCCTTGAAACAATCACGTCAGCCGCTGCATAGACCAATGCCATGTCGTAAATGAAATCGAAAAGAAGCAACCCTGAAGTCTCTTTGTACTTCGCTTCTAAATTCACTTTGTATATCTTTCCACATTGCCAAATAACCTGAAATCCTTGCTGAAGCCAAGTATTAAGCGAAGCCTCTACTGCGGAGTTCACAGCTCTTGCACCTAGACTTCCACCTATAATTAATATTGTTTTTTTTGTTGAATCGAAATTCAACTTAACTAATGCCGCTTCCTGAGAATAAGGCAACTTCACGAAGTCCTTTCTAACTGGATTTCCCGTTAATTGAATCTTCTCTTTTTGAAAGAATGCATCCATTCCCTCGTATGCTACGCAAATAGCTTCAGCGCGTTTCGCCAATAATTTATTGGTCACACCTGCGAATGAATTCTGCTCTTGCAACACTGTTGGAACACCTATCGTTCCTGCCGCACGAAGCGTTGGACCACTCGCGTAACCACCAAAGCCTACAGCAATTTCTGGACGAAATTCCTTCACCACAGACTTCGCCTTCAACATACTTTTCAATATTTTAATTGGAAGTAAGAAATTCGAAAGCGTTAATTTCCGTTGAAGCCCTGCAATCGGAAGCCCGACGATTTTATATCCCGATTGAGGAACCTTTTCCATTTCCATTTTTCCTTCAGCACCTACAAACAATATTTCACATTCTGGAAAGCGCGACTTTATTTCGTTCGCCACTGCTACAGCAGGAAAAATATGTCCGCCCGTTCCTCCGGCCGACAACAAGACTTTATTTAGAATTCTCTCTTCCATGCAAATTAAAAAGGTGATTCTTCAAGTTCATCTGTTTGATCCGGATCGTCATTCTCTTGGTCCATCTTCGAAATACTTAGAATAACTCCGAACATGATAGCAACGAAAACAATTGACGTTCCGCCCATACTCACTAGCGGCAAAGGCTGTCCTGTTGTTGGAAACAAATCCACCGCAACACCCATGTTAATGAATGCTTGAATGGTAATGACCAGGCCCAACCCCAGCGCAGTTAATCCGCCGAAATATTTCGGACTTCGAATAGAGATTCGTATGACTCGAAACAGAAAAATAACATACATCAGCATAACCAAAGCTCCACCGAGAATAGATCCATATTCTTCAATAATGAAGGCGTAGATCATATCTGAATAAGGATGCGGCAAGAAGTTTCTTGAAGTTCCTGATCCGGGACCTTTCGGAATAATTCCTCCTTCATAAATGGCGTATTGCGCCAACTCAATTTGATATTTCGAATCGTCTATCGCTCCAGCTTGAATTTCCTTTCCCACCAAACGATTTTTCCAAGTGCTGTAACGAGGCAATATTTTTTCAGGACCCAACTCACCAACAACAATTATTAGAAGTAAAATCCCCATCACGGCGCCAATGAGCTTAAACAAATGCTTCCATGGAACTCCACCGAACACCAACATTAAAAAACACACAAACCCAATTAATGCTGCTGTAGAAAAGTTCGCCGGTAGCACCAAGCCGCATACCATGGCTATTGGAATCACGATCGGAAGGACACCCTTCTTAAAATCGTGTAGCATCTGACGCTTCACGGTTAGTTGACGCGCCACATATAAAATGAGCACCAACTTCGCCAAGTCACTCGTCTGGAAGGTCACGCCAATTCCAGGAATTCGAATCCAACGATCTGCGTTGTTAATGTTCGAACCAAAAAACATCGTGAACACCAACAAAGGAATTACCACCCAAATCATGAGCTGACCAATTCTCGAAAAGAAGGTTAATGGAAGAAGATGGGTGCCAAACATGAAAGCCAATCCGAGACCAAGCATAAATACATGCTTAATTAAAACCCCTGCACTACTTCCGCCTTCTGCCTTCCACACCAAAGAAGATACAGCACTGTAAACCGCTAACACCGAAAGGGTGCACAAAAAAAGTGCAACCATCCAGATCACGCGATCTCCCTTGAGGTGTGAAAGAAATTTCTGCATGAATTATAATCCTTTTACAGCTACTTTAAACTGACGACCTCTGTCTTCGTAGTTCTCGAATAAATCGAACGATGCGCATGCTGGTGACAATAAAACTGTGTCGCCATCTTTTCCAAGATCGTAAGAAACACGAACCGCTTGTTCAGCGCTATCTGTATCAATAATAGTATCTACAAAAGATCCAAAAGCTTTTCTAATTTTTGAGCTGTCTTTTGTTAAGCAAACAATTGCTTTCACTTTAGACTTCACCAATTCAGACAATTCAGAATAGTCGTTTCCTTTGTCTGTTCCACCAGCAATCCAAATGATTGGCTTGTCAACAGATTCCAATGCGTACCAAGTTGAGTTTATGTTTGTAGCCTTGCTGTCATTAATGAAACGAATGCCATGAATACTAGCAACAAATTCCAAGCGGTGTTCAATGTTTTCGAAGTTCATTAAACTGTCGCGAACAGCCTCTTTTCTTAATTCTAAAAAACGAGCTGCTGCTCCGGCTGCCATGCTGTTTTGCAAGTTGTGCTTGCCTTGTAATGCTAATTCCGTGATTTTCATTGTAAATAAATTATGGTTTGTGTTTAGGTTGAAATTTGATTCGTCGCAATAGCCACCTTGCTCGTATGTCTTTCCAGGTTGAATTGAAATTGGAAATAGGGTGGCATTCAATACGTGTCGCGCCATGGTCTCTGCAGTAATGGCATCGTCCGCATTGAAAATGAAAACATCGTCCGATGTTTGGTTCTGCGCAATGCGCAACTTCGCATCGGCGTATTTACTTAAATCGTAATCGTAACGATCCAAGTGATCTGGAGTTATATTCGTTAGAATGGCAATGTCAGCCTTGAACGAATACATATTGTCGAGTTGGAAACTACTTACTTCCAACACATAAAAATCGAAATTCTCTTCAGCAACTTGACGCGCAAAACTCTTCCCTACATTTCCACCAAGACCTACATTCAGTCCTGCGTTTTTCAAAATATGGTATGTCAATAAAGTGGTCGTTGTCTTCCCGTTACTCCCTGTAATAGCAATGAGTTTAGCTTGGGTATAACGGAATGCAAATTCCAATTCAGACAATACAGGAATGTTTTTTTCGTGCAGCGCAACTATCAATTTAGCAGTGTTCGGAATACCCGGGCTCTTCACTACTTCGTCTGCATTCAGAATTAATTCATCGGTGTGCATTCCTTCTTCGAATTCAACACCGTGCGCATTCAATTCAGCTTTGTATTTTTCTTTCAATAAGCCCTTATCCGAAAGAAATACATCGTACCCCATCTTCTTAGCCAACACTGCTGTGCCCGCGCCGCTTTCGCCTCCTCCAAGTATGACCAGTCGCTTACTCATTATCTTACTTTTAAAGTGATGATGGTTAATACAGCTAGCATAATTCCGATGATCCAGAAGCGAGAAACAATTTTCGCTTCGT
>JBIKZA010000066.1:0-12788 GCA_044354975.1 Flavobacteriales bacterium | reverse complement strand
CTAAAAAAGCTGCTCCTAAGAAGGCTGCTGCTAAAAAAGCTGCTCCTAAGAAGGCTGCTGCTAAAAAAGCTGCTCCTAAGAAGGCTGCTGCTAAAAAAGCTGCTCCTAAGAAGGCTGCTGCTAAAAAAGCTGCTCCTAAGAAGGCTGCTGCTAAAAAAGCTGCTCCTAAGAAGGCTGCTGCTAAAAAGGCTGCTCCTAAGAAAGCTGCGAAGAAGAAATAATTTTCTACTTCAAACTATTAAAAAAGCCGTTTCTTGCGAGACGGCTTTTTTATTGCAATAAAGTTTCAATGTGATTAATTCACATGCATAAGTATAGGAAGGTGATCGCTATATCCACCTTTGTATGAATCTCCTACATATGCTCGAGCTGGCGACTTCACTCCATCTTTTGATGTGTAGTAAAGAAAGTCATACGACACGACCTCAAAAGCGTTTGCACTCACACACTTATTATCGAACATTCCATAACTCACCATAAACTGATCCAACGGACTCCACTCTCCTTTGTAAAAATGTGTCCCCTTTTTCAACGCTTCGAAATCCGACATCATATTAAATAAAACCGAATGTTCATTCGATACACCCGCTTGTAAAACATCGTGAACACTTTTGTTCGAAGGGAAATCATTGAAGTCTCCCATACAAATAATATTAGTATTCGGATTCACTGAAAGAATCTGATCAACTTCCTTTCTTAGAACACTTGCTGCTTTAATCCTGTGCATCTCAGATTCATCTTGACCGCCTCTGCGCGAAGGCCAGTGGTTCACAAACAATTGATAATCTTCATTTCCCACTTTAACAGCAACTTTAAGAATATCGCGTGTATTCGGATCCGTTACACTTTCCAATACAACTGGAATAGCTCTGCTTCCAATTACAGTTACTCTATTGGAATCGTAGATCAAGGCGACATCAATTCCGCGTTCATCGGGACCTTCAAACCAAACAACTTTATATCCTTTTCCTTTCAAATGAGAAGTATTCACCAAATCATTTAACACGGTTCCGTTTTCCACTTCAATTAACCCAACGACGGCTGGGAAGTTTGCCCCCCTATTCGTTATGGCATCAACAGTATGTTTCAAATGCTCATAATACTTGGCTGTGTTCCATTGTAATTTTCCTGAAGGTGTAAAATCTTCGTCAGCCTTATTTGGATCATCAATCGTGTCGAACAAATTCTCTACGTTGTAACTCATTATGTCAAACGCGACTTTGTTTTGAGATTCAGCATAATCCTTAGTACTTAATTTTGCCGATTGACAAGCCACTAGCGCAGCAATGATGATTAACAAACCTAATTTTTTCATAACTCAAAAGTAGAACAGAACAATTCTACTTCCACCTACTCTATTTTTGTTTGAATGAAATTTAACGGAAACATATTTTTCGGAAGTATAACCTGCCTCTTCCTGTTTGTCTCTTGCGGGACAAAACGCAGCGAAAATAAAAATGTTTTTTGTTACAATGAAAGCAATGGCATAACGTCGCTAGACCCAGCCTTTGCTCGTGATCTAGAGATCATGTGGGCGACCAATCAACTGTTCGACGGATTGATTGAATTGAGCGATTCGTTGCAAATCGTTCCTTCTGTTGCAAAAACATTCTCAATCTCAGACAATTTACTTACGTACACTTTTACTCTTCGCAACGACGTCCACTTTCACAACAACAAGTGCTTCCCGAATGAACAAGGTCGGAAAGTTGTGGCCTCCGATATCGTTTATTCCTTTAATCGCATTCTCGACAATCAAGTAGCTTCTCCTGGAAAATGGATTTTCGAAAAGGTATCAGATAATGGATTCTACTCACCGAACGATTCAACATTCATCATTCAACTCGAAGAACCTTTTGCTCCTTTCCTCGGATTACTTTCTACCCAATACGCGAGCATCGTTCCGCGCGAGGCGGTGGAAATGTATGGAAGCGATTTTAGAAATCATCCCGTTGGATGTGGTCCCTTTCAGTTTGCTTTCTGGTATGAAAACGTAGCCCTTGTCTTTCACAAAAATCCGAATTACTATTTGAAAGACGAAAGCGGAAACTCGCTTCCTTATTTAGATGCCGTGAAAATTGATTTCGTGAAAGACATGTCTGCTGAATACCAAGGACTGCTGCAAGGGAAGTACGATTTCATGAGTGGAATTCACAATGCATTCAAAGATGAATTGCTCGACCCGAATGGAAATTTATCAAGCGCATACAGCTCTCAGTTGTACTTGCAAAAAACTCCTTTCATTAAAACAGACTTTCTAGGATTCGTCTTAGACCCTTCCCTTCAAGCCAACAAAGCCTTGCTCGATCCTCGAGTAAGAATGGCCCTTCACCTTTCCATAAATAAAAAAGATATGGTGAAGCATTTGCGAAACAATACTGTTATTCCTGCCGATTTCGGATTCTGCTCTCCGGCTGCCGCGAAGAACTTAAATACTGAACAACTCATTTCCTTCAACAAAAAACAAGCGCTTCATTTATTGGCAGAAGCTGGATTTCCAAATGGCAAAAATCTTCCAACAATTGTACTTAGTACTACAAGCGATTACGCGGATCTCATGGAATACATTCAACACGAATGGCAACAAATTGGCATTCCCTGTGAGATACAACAATTGCAAGGAGCGGCATTTCGAGATCAAGCTTCTAAATGTCAGCTTTCTGTTTTCAGAAAAAGTTGGTTAGCCGATTACGCGCATCCTGAAAACTTCTACTCCGTTTTCACCACTCAACGCTTTGCGCCGAACGGTCCGAATTACACACACTTTTCGAGTGCGGCCTACGACAATATTTATTCCAAGATGGGAAAAACAAATTCCACAGACAGCACACTTATATATAGCAAACAACTTGAAGCTATGTTGAATGAAGAGACGCCAGTTATTCCATTGTATTACGACCAAGTCATGCACTTCATTCGTTCGAACATCAAAAACTTCCCTACGAATTCAGTGAACATGCTCGATTTACGTCGAGTGAAAAAAGAATAACATAAAGCGTTAACTTCGCCTCACGAAAAACCGCCGTGCTAAAAATAGATATTCATACCCACATCATGCCTGATCACTTACCCAATTGGAGTAAGGAGTTCGGCTATGGAAAATTCATTCATCTCGATCATCACAGAAGTGGCTTTGCGCGCATGATGCAAGGCGATCAGTTCTTCCGCGAGATTGAATCGAATTGTTGGGATCCCGTTTTACGCATCGATGAATACGCAAAACACAAAACTCAAGTTCAAGTCGTTTGCACCATTCCTGTTTTGTTTTCGTATTGGGCAAAGCCCGAACACACACGCAAAGTTTCTGAGTTTCTAAACGATCACATTGCAATGATTGTGGAAGAGCATCCGAAAAACTATGTGGGTTTGGCTACACTTCCCATGAATGATATTCCAATGGCTCTTGCTGAATTGGAACGCGCAAAGAAAATTGGATTTCGTGGAATTCAAATTGGTTCGAACATCAATGGAACGAATCTCAGCGATGAGAAATTCCTTCCCTTGTGGAAAGCCTGCGAAGAACTAAGCATGTGTGTGATGGTTCACCCGTGGGAAATGATGGGTGAAAACGATATGAAAAAATACTGGCTTCCGTGGTTGGTTGGAATGCCTGCGGAAACAACTCGTGCTGTCTGCTCGCTAATCTTTTCCGGTGTTATTGAAAAATTTCCAAAACTTCGCTTTTTGTTTGCGCATGCGGGTGGTTCATTCATTCCAACATTGGGTAGAATTGAGCACGGATTCAATTGCAGACCTGATCTGGTTGCACTTGACAACAACGTTGCGCCCAGTCATTACTTAAATAAATTTTGGATCGACAGCGCAACACATGATGGCGATTTACTTCGTTACATTATGACGAAACAGTCTACGAAAAAAATTGCATTGGGAACAGACTACCCCTTTCCATTGGGCGATTTGCACATTGGTCAATTCATTGAAAAAATGCAATTGGAGCAATCAGATTTGGAAAACATCATGCACGGCTCGGCGCTGGAATGGCTCGACCTTCCGAAAGGTATGTTCTAATTGAACGTCTTTTTGTAGACCGTTTCATTTCCACATTTATCTTTCACTACTAAAGAAAATTCTTGCGGCGGCTCATTCACTCCTGTTATTGGCAACTCAACGATTACTGAATTATTCTTCGCGTCGTATTCATAATAGATCCATTTCCCATCCAATTCTGGGCGTATACGTTCTATTCCACTCAATGCATCGCTTACTCTGAATTTCACATTTCCAACTAAATCTGATTCTGGGAAATTTTGTTCTACAAATTCAACAACTGGTTTGTCCCAATCCGAAGCGAAGGTGAATTTACCCAGCGTTGATGAACTTGCCACAATGGCATTTCCTTCAATAGTTCCACCTATAGATTTTCGCTTGGAAGAATTTACATGTAAGATCACAACTTTCTTTCGCTGCTCTGGTGTCATTTCATTCAAATTGAATTGAATTTTCACAGGAGAAAAGAGCCCTATTCCTTCGTGACCAACTTCCACAACAGGCGGCATAAGCGAATCGAAGATTGGTTCTAATAAAAGAAGCTCCGTATCGTCGAACAACGATTCTTTTTGAAAAGTAATTTTTCCCGAGCGCGTTTGAATTACTTTTTCGACTCCCGCAAACAATGAAATGGCATTCGCGTGTTTCGGCGCATTGGGAAGCGTAGCCTGAACAAATCCTACCGCTGTAGCGACGTTCCCTTTCCAATCTTCGGTTTCGAAGCGAATACTGTGTATTAAGGAATCTGAAATTTCAACTGGAAGCGCGTAAACACTTACTTCCTCTCTCAATGGTGTTTGCTTGGGAACAGAGCAGCGATACCATTGTCCCGATTTCGATTTATAAATTCCCAATGGAACAAATCCGTTAATGGCTTTCGTTGTGTTGAAATTCACCGACCGAATTTCCATTCGGTAAAATAAACTTCCATCTACAAAAACCCTCAAATTTTTCACCCCACAGTCACCGCCTCCCGTTAAATAACGATCAACGATTGACACAGCGACTTCCAATTTTCCGGTTTCTATTTCAAGTGGAAGCGTATCAGAAGCTCCTCTTCCAGTTACAAAATGTCCGATTGAGGGAAGTTCACTCGGACTAATTTCGCTTGCGCCATAGCCAGACCACGCGCTGAACGATTCGAAAATGGGGGCAAGCGTATCTTGCACAGGCAATCCAAAACGAATCGGATCGAGGCATTGTTCCGTGCGACTATCGCGCACTTCGAAGTGCAAATGCGGACCGCCACTTCCACCCGAATTACCACTCCACGCAATGTGTTGTCCGCGCTTCAAAGGAATTTGTCCTTCCTTCAAATACCAATCTATTTCGTAAGATTCTTTTAATTTATGTTGAAGGCGAAGCAACGAATCTATTTCCTGATTGAATTTTTGCAAGTGAGCATAAACCGTCACGTATCCTTCCGGATGCGTCACATAAATAGCCTTCCCGTATCCAACAGGTGAAATTTTAATTCTCGAAACATACCCATCGGCTGAGCAATACACCGGCAAACCTTCGCGCTGTTCTGTGCGCAAATCCATACCGGAATGAAAGTGATTGGAACGGATTTCGGCAAACGATCCCGCGAGCTCCAGGGGTATATCCAGCGGGGAACTACACGTCCATTTTTGCCCTTGTGCAAAAGTCGCAGAGAGGCAAAAAAGGAATGTCAATAATCGACTCGAATTCAAATTGCTGAAAACCATACCGCAAAGTGCATCGAAAAAGCCTTCGATGGATTCAAACGCTTTGATTTTATTCACAGGCCTTGAGGAAAAAAAGCGAAGCGCCTTGGGTTCTTTTTGATTAACTTTGTGCTGCTTCAACAAAAGCTATACGTATTTATGGAATCGGCTCAACACTTTGAAACACTAGCGGCAAAAATTCACGAATTGGGTGAAGCCAAGCGCAATGCTGAAACCGCATTGGCTAAAGTGAATGAAGAATTGGCATCCGTTTATAGAATAAACAAGGGGCTGCAATCACAGATTGAAGACCTAAATGTTAAGATAGAAGAGTTAGAAGCAAACCAATCGTTGAGGAATGAAACACAAATAGATCATGTTCATTCAACTAAGCAGAGAATCAACGCGTTGGTGAAAGAGATAGACGAATGTCTTTTACTATTAAACAAATAGTGGAACAATGAGCGAAGTAACCCTACAAATATCCATTGCTGGTAAAAATTACCCTCTCTCGGTGAAAGCTTCTGAAGAAGCTTCAATCCGCAAAGCAGAGTTGCAATTGGAAGAGGCCGTTTCAATGTTTCAAAAAAACTATTCTGTAAAAGACAGAGGAGATTTACTAGCCATGGCGGCTTTACAAATCATAACTAAACTAAACAACACCCCAGCTCAGGTTATTGAGAAAACCGTTGAGGTTGTGGTGGAAAAGGAAGTCATTGTTGAGAAAGAAGTTACGATTGAAAAAGAAGCTGCCACACCCGATTATACAGAGCAATTCTCAGCATTGGAGAAGCTCGTAAACGGATACTTGGCGAACTAGTTCACTATTCTCTTCCCCTCTGCTTTAGGAAACGGACCCGAACGTCCGCATGTGGAATACTAATACTTTATGTCGTATGGATGGCAGTGTATTGATTATTGTTTGCTCAATTACCGGAGTAATCAGTGGTGCTCTTCTTACCTATTTCGTTTTAAATGGTGCGTTAAAGTCTAAAAAAGACGGCATTATTGAAGAAGCGAAGAAAGAAGGAGAAACCCTTAAAGAGAAAAAAATTCTTCAAGCCAAAGAGAAATTTTTGGAAATGAAGTCGCAGCATGACCGTGAGGTTAGCGAGAAAAACAACAAGGTGAAACAAGCGGAAGACCGCATTAAGAATCGCGAACGCGAAATTTCACAGCAACAAGAACAACTGAAGCGCAAAGAAAAAGAGGCTGATGCTCAAAAAGAAAACGCGACGAGATTGATCGAATTGAATGAGAAAAAATCTGGCGATTTAGAAAAATCATCACAAAAAATAATCGCTCAATTAGAAGACCTTTCTAAACTTTCTGCCGATGCCGCGAAAGCACAGTTGATGGAAATGTTGAAGGAAGAGGCGCGCAACGCTTGTGCTTCACAAATTCAAGGAATTGTAGACGAGGCTAAATTAAAAGCCAATCAAGAAGCGAAGAAGATTGTAATTCAAACCATTCAACGCACTGCCGTTGAGCATGCGGTTGAAAATAGCGTTTCTGTTTTCAATATTGAAAACGACGAAATCAAAGGACGTATCATTGGTCGTGAGGGACGTAACATTCGCGCGCTGGAAGCAGCTACCGGAGTTGAAATTATTGTAGACGACACACCAGAAGCGATTGTCCTTTCTTGCTTCGATCCAGTGCGTAGAGAGATTGCTCGTCTTTCTCTTCACCAATTGGTTACAGACGGTCGTATTCACCCGGCACGTATTGAAGAGGTTGTTGCGAAGGTTAGCAAGAACATTGAAGAAGAGATTGTTGAAGTTGGAAAGCGCACCTGTATTGAAATGGGTATTCACGGCCTTCACAGCGAATTGGTTCGCATGGTTGGACGAATGAAATACCGTTCTTCTTACGGACAAAACTTATTGCAACACAGCCGCGAAGTAGCCAACCTTTGTGCTACCATGGCAAGCGAATTGGGTTTGAATCCGAAAGCTGCGCGCAGAGCAGGATTGCTTCACGATATTGGAAAAGTTCCAGACACGGAAAGCGAATTGCCGCACGCAGTGTTGGGTATGAAGTTGGCCGAGAAGTATGGTGAGAAACCGGACGTGTGTAACGCCATCGGAGCTCACCACGACGAGGTTGAAATGACTACATTGCTTTCTCCAATTATACAAATTTGCGATGCGATTTCAGGAGCTCGTCCGGGCGCGCGCCGCGAAGTGGTTGAAGCTTACATTCAGCGTTTGCGCGATTTAGAGAATTTAGCTTTGGAATATCCAGGCGTATCTAAGTCGTTCGCTATTCAGGCTGGACGTGAATTGCGTGTTATGGTTGAAGCTGATCACGTAACAGATGATCAAGCAGATGCGTTAGCTATTTCATTGGCATCACGTATTGAAACTGAAATGACATATCCTGGCCAAGTGCGTGTAACGGTTATCCGTGAAAAGCGTGCTGTGGGAATTGCGAGATAATCTCTTGCATGTGACGAACAAAAACGCCCGCGAATGCGGGCGTTTTTTATTTCAACAAAATTCTATTTAGCTCAACGCTTGCGCCAAGTCGGCAATAATATCTTCCGAGTTTTCAATTCCGACACTTAATCGAATCATTCCTTCTGTAATACCCATTCCAATTTTATCTTCATCTGGAACATCGGCATGAGTCATGGAGAACGGATGTTGCGCCAAGCTTTCGTTACTTCCCAAGCTTACCGCCAACTTAATGAGCTTGCAATTGTCTAAAACCTGAAACGCTTCTTCTTCGCCACCGCGAACCGTAAAGCCAATCATGGCTCCAGGCGCTTTGCATTGCTCCTTGTATATTGCAATTTGTTGAGGTGAATTCGTCGGCAATCCCGGAAAAAAAACTTGCTCTATTTTCGGGTGATTCATTAAAAAATCTACGACATCAACGGCATTCTTCGTTTGTTGATCCATACGAATCTTCAAAGTCTCAATGCTACGAGTTAACAACCATGCTGTGTAAGGCGCAATCATATTTCCTAAAAACGTACGCAAAGTTTTAATTGCAGTAATATGCTCCCGCTTTCCAACAGTTACTCCTGCAATCAAATCACTGTGTCCGCTCAAATACTTTGTCGCACTGTAGCAAACTACGTCTGCTCCCCACTCCATTGGCTTTTGCCAAATAGGACCCATATAAGTATTGTCAACAGCATACAACACCTTGTTACCAGAGGCAGCCTCGATTTTATTTCTAAAATCTTGAATGGCCTTTAAATCGAATAAATGATTCGTGGGATTGGCGGGCGTTTCAGTAAAGACCATTTTAACCCGACTCAATTTATTTTCTGATTGAAGACGATTATACAATTCATCCAAGGAATCATTTGGGCCAAAGGACTCCCACTGAATTCCAAAATCAATGAGCACTTGATGAATAAAGTGATGTGTTCCTCCATAAGTCGGATGGCTGCATACCAAAATATCTCCAGGACGCAAGTACGCTAACATGGTCGTAGCAATGGCACTCATGCCACTTTCGAAAGTTGCGGCTTCGTCAGCTCCTTCATATAAGGCTAAACGCTCCTCCAAAATTTGAAGATTCGGATTGTTCAAGCGACTGTAGATTAGACCCAGCTGCTCGCCTTCATTCATGCTGTCTTTACCATAGGCCAACGCGAAAAATCGTTTCCCTTCAGCAGCGGTATTGAATACGAAAGTAGATGTTTGGAATATCGGCGGCTTCACCGATCCTTCGCTCCATTTCGGATTATAGCCGTGGCTCATCATCCATGACTCGGGGTGTTTCTTTTCCATTTGCCGAAATTACGAAATCTATGCGCTATATTTGAGCTTCGAAATGCGATTCGTACATCCCGAAATACTTTGGGCCCTTACAGCACTTGCCGTTCCGGTTCTTATTCACCTCTTTGATTTTCGTAGGTATAAGAAAATCGCCTTTTCCAATGTTTCCTTCCTCAAAGAAGTCAAATCGGAAACAACAAAGTCTTCAAAGATTCGTCATCTCATAATTCTTATTTGCCGACTTCTTGCCTTCGCCTCATTAATACTGGCTTTTGCTCAACCGTTCTTCCCAACTGCTTTGAGTGAAAAAATGAACGGGTCACGTGCCGTAAGCGTTTACATAGACAACAGCTTGAGCATGCAAGGCCAACAAGAGGGCGTGTCATTTTTGGAATCTTCCAAACAAAAAGCGAGTGCTTTGGTAAGCTCGTTTTCCAGCAACGACCGTTTTCAAATTATTTCAAACAATTTCAAAGGAACCGACCAACGTTTACTTTCGAAGGATGAAGCTTTGCAAAGCATTCAAGACATTTCTTTCAGTCCCGAAACTAAACTACTGAGCGCTGTTTTCTTTCGTCAACGAGACCTACTGAAAAAATCTGCAGCCGACATTCGCTTGTACTATTGGATTTCCGATTTCCAACAAAACACAAGCGACATTCAAGACATTACAAATCCTGAAGATGCTCATGTAACCGCTATTCCTGCAACGAAAGACAAACAGAGAAACATTAGTATCGACTCTATTTACTTCTCAACGCCGCAACGAATTTTAAATAACTCTGACACACTTTTGGTTGTTATTCAAAACCACAGTAATGACGAGATGAGCAATGTTCCTCTGAGTGTTGAGCTCGACGGAATACAAAAAGCGGTAAGCGCCGTATCTCTTCCCGCACAAGGAATCTCAACTATTCCAATAGCATTTAGCACCACCCAAACTGGATTTCACTTCGGAAGCGTTAGAATCAATGACTTCCCGCTGGTGTTCGACGACGTTCATTATTTCGCTTATAGCATTTCCGAAAAAATAAACATCTTGAACGTCGTTGGAAGTGAACAACAAAACGTAGAGCAGCTTTTCTCAAACGATCCGCAATACAATTTCATTTCTGTGAATGCCGCCGCCGTATCAACTGAAAGCATTCAATCATCCAACATCATTGTTCTGCAAGGCATACAAACGCTTTCTCCTCAACTTATCGGAGACCTTTCAAGTTATATTGAACAGGGCGGAACAATATTCCTTATTCCACATTCGACTTCAGATTTACTGAGCTACAACAATTTATTGGGAAGATGCAACAGCGTTCAACTTGGCGCGAAATCAAGTACAGCTCTGTCAGCGATATCCGTTGACTTAAGCAATCCGTTTTATAGCCCAGCATTTGAGCGACTTCAAAACAATGCCTCTCTTCCTTCTGCCACCTCGCATTTTTCAATGAGTAACGGAAACTTGCAATCCTTAGCGCTCATTTCATTTCAAGACAACACCCCTCTACTCGCTCAAACCAACTTTGGAAAAGGTAGACTCTTTGTGAGCGCAGTTTCCTGCATAAAAACAGAGAGTACTTTTCTATCGCACGCTTTATTCCCTGTAAGCCTGCTTCGAGCGGCAGAAACAAGCGCAGCGGCTCAACAACTTTATTATCAGTTGGGAAAAGAATCTTATGTAACATTGAGTCACACTCCAACCACAACTGAGGGCTTGTTCGAAATTAGCAGCACAAATAACTCGAAAACATTCATCGCTCAATCGAGAAGTACCGGACGGGAATCTGAAGTCTTTCTTCCTTCCGAAATGACAGAATCTGGATTTTACGTTGTGAAGGAAAACAGCACCAGCCTCATGCCTTTGGCTATGAACTTTAACAATGCCGAAAGTAATATTGAAATAATCACAACAGATGAGCTCTTGAAATTGGGGCAACAAATTGGCCTTGCCGATTTTTCTGTGAAAGACGCCAATGCTGAAATGCTTCAGTCGTTAGCAACAGAACTTGGAGGCGGTATTTCACTATGGAAATACCTCATCTACAGCGGGCTTTTATTTATTGCATTGGAAATCGTATTCATTAAAATTTGGAAATCGAAAATATGAAAACACTCATTCAAAACGCCAAGCTCTTTTCTCCGCTTTCGAAGCACCATCTGAAAATTATGGATGTTGAATTAACCAACGGAGTTATTACCTCAATTGGGAAGAATTTACCCAAAGGAAAATCAAAAATCATTGCTGGCAAAGACCATATTCTATCTGTAGCCTTCACAGATCTTCGCGCAAACTTCGGCGAACCAGGCTTTGAACAGAACGAAACGCTTCGCTCTGGAACAGCAGCAGCCAAGAAAGGAGGATTCACACGTGTGTGCCTTATGCCTTCACTTATGCCCGTGACCGACAATCAAGGGGCAGTAAAATTTCTGACAAAAAACAACACGGCTTCTTTTCAAATATTACCACTCGGGTCTATTTCTAAAGAAATGCAAGGCAAACAATTAACCGAATTCGCTGAACTTCAAAATGCAGGAGCAGTCGGGTATACAGAAGACAGTCATGCCGTTTCAACAGAACTCATGATGCGCGCACTCGAATATTCGAAGCAAACGAACACAAGCATATTTGTTGCACCGAACGATTATTCGGTTCACCCGAAGGCTCAAATCCACGAAGGAAAAACCAGTGTAAAAATGGGTTTGAAAGGTGCCAGTGAACTGAGTGAAACGCTAAGAATTCAACGTGATCTTGCTCTGTTGAAATACACAGGTGGAAGCCTACACTTCTTCAGCATCTCAACTGCAAAGGGACTCGACATGATTCGCAAAGCGAAAAAAGATGAACTTCAAGTTACATGTTCAATCGCTGCGCATCAACTTTCCTTCACACATGAAGACATGGTTGATTACAACAGCCATAAAAAAGTTTGGCCTCCATTCCGCGGAAGCACAGACCGCAAAGCACTGATTAATGGTTTAGTTGATGGAACAATAGACGCCATCGAAAGTCAACATACTCCTCTAACCATTGAAAACAAGGAACTCGAATTTGAATACGCCGAATTCGGGATCAGTGGAATTGAAATTGCTTTCCAAACAATTTTCTCTGCGGTTGGGAAAGAAGTTCCGATTGAAACATTAATTGAAAAATTCACTATCGGTGCAGAGTTCTCTGCAAACATCCCTCCTATTCAAATGGAAGTTGGAGAACATGCGCGACTGGTGCTCATTTCAACCAAAAGAAAAACTGTTGTTGAGCCATCTAACTGGCTCTCACGTGGCAAGAACACACCGTTCTTCAACACTGAATTAAACGGCGCTGTAACTCCACTGTTCGATTAGGCTTGGCCTTGGGGTCCGC
>JBIKZA010000018.1:0-38211 GCA_044354975.1 Flavobacteriales bacterium | reverse complement strand
AGAGATGCTTCCGTCTTCTTCAATAACAAAGGAAACGTAGACAGTGCCTTCAATCTCGAGGTTTTTCATACGCTCTGGATAATAGATGTTTTCTTGAAGAAATGCATAAAGTTCAGAGATGCCGCCGGGATATTCAGGCATGAATTGAGCGAATGTTTTGAAATTGTTATTTTTTTTCTTTTTCACGGTTGTGGTGTCCACAGTGAAATTGGGTTCCTCAGGAAATCCGAAGAAATCATCGTCGTCGCCACCGAGACCAATTCCACCGAATCGCGAAAAGACATTCGTTTTTTTGGAGGTGTTATCTACAATTGTCACGGTGCGGTTTTCTGCGCCGCCTCCCTGTGTTTTCTGCACGAGAGATCCTTTCTTCGGTTCTTTTTTAGGTTGAATTTTTATCTGGTCCAACCGAACCGTTGCCAATTGTGTCATCTGTACTTCTGGTGCTTTTTTCTCAATGGCTTTGTTGGAAAGGGTTAGAGCGAAGAGAAATCCGGAGACTAAGCATATTCCCATGGCAGTGGAGAGCAACGTTCTGCGTCCGTAATTCTTGCGAAGCGTATAAGCTCCATACATTTTGTTTCGTGTTTCAAAAACCACTTCATCGAGTGTTTTGAAAAGGGTGCGAGTCGTTTTCATAACTGTTGTTTTCTTTTTCAAACGAAAGGCGAAGTGGTGTTGGTCTGTGAGCGTGCTATCTTTGAGCATCATATCCGAACAAAAATTTCATTCCTATGAGAGGTTTTTTTCTAGTTGTATGCTTGCTTATTCTTGCTGAAACCCAAGCGCAGCAGGCGAAATTTCTTGTTTCAAATGGAAAGAAATTACCTTTTCAAGAGTTTGTTGTAGGCGGAGACTACGAAGCGCGATTGCCTTTTATCCTGTTTTTACACGGCGCGGGAGAGCGCGGAAGCGACAATGTTGCGCAGACGAAAGTGGGATTTCCAGTGCTCATGCAAACGCTAAAGTCTGCGGGATTGGAACACTATGTTTTGTGGGCACCGCAATGTCCGAGCGATCAGCGTTGGACCGATGTCGATTGGAAGGCTGTTGTTCACACGATGAAAAAAAATCCGACATGGCCCATGCAGGTACTTATGCGCGGCATTGATTCATTGGTAGCGAATTCGACAATGATTGATACCACGCGTATGTACATTGTGGGACTGAGCATGGGCGGATATGGCACGTGGGAATACATTGCGCGTCAGCCGTATCGCTTTGCTTCAGCAATGCCGGTTTGCGGTGGCGGAGATATTGCACAAACGAAGAACAATACGCAAACCGCCGTGTGGGCCTTTCATGGCGAGGCCGATAACGTAGTGCCTTTTGAGAATTCAGTTCGCATGGTGAACGCAACAAAAAAGGTGAACACGCATGTTCACCTCATTTCTTTTCCAGATGTCAAACACGACAGTTGGAATAGAGCTTTCGCTGAAAAGAAAATCGTTCGCGATTTCATTTCAACACAAAAAAAATAATTTCTATTATCCGAGCTGTTCTTTAATCGCAGCGATCTTGCTCATCGCGTCTGATTGCTTTTTTCTTTCTCCGTCCAAAACAGCAGCCGGTGCGTTGTTTACGAATCGTTCATTCGAAAGCTTCGACTCAACAGACTTCAAGAATCCTTCGAGGTAAGCAAGCTCTTCTTTCATCTTCGCTTGCTCTGCTTCAACGTCTACAGAGGCTGTATATGGAATGAAATATTCAACGCCATTCACCATGAAGTTGAAGGAAGGATTCATCTTTTCAGACACTTCATTCAATTCAGAGATGTTGCACAAATGTGCGAATGCTGCATCGAAAGAGCTATTTCTATTTGCTGTTTTCATGAATGAAACAACCAAGGCTTCTTTGTTAGGAAGGTTTTGTTTTTTGCGGACGTTGCGAACTTCGGTAACCAACTGCTCAAACTCTTCAAATTCTTTTTGAATGTTCGTGTCGAAGCTCTTCGCTGCTGGCCAATTCGCAATACAAATCATTTCCGATTCGCTCTGCCACGATGCCATGTGTTGCCACATTTCTTCAGTTAGGAAAGGCATAAACGGATGCAACACTTTCAATAAATTTTGGAAAATATCAAGCGTGTCGTTGTATGTTTTCGAATCGATTCCTTTTCCGTAAGATGGCTTAGCCATTTCCAAATACCAAGCGCAGAAGTCGTCCCAAATTAATTTGTACGTCTGCATCAACACTTCGCTAATACGGAACTTATCATATCCGTCTTCCATGTCTGCAAGCACTTGCTCGAAGCGATTGTTCATCCACTTCACTGCAATGGCAGAAGATTCAGGTTGCTCAAGTGAAGCATCAATCTTCTCTTCCCAGCTCTTCACCAAACGGAAAGCGTTCCAAATTTTATTGGCAAAGTTTCTTCCTTGCTCACACAACGATTCATCGAAAGGAAGGTCGTTTCCTGCAGGAGAAGAAAGCAACATTCCCACGCGAACGCCGTCGGCACCGAACTGTTGCATCAACTCAATTGGATCGGGAGAATTCCCCAATGACTTACTCATCTTTCTTCCTTGCTTATCGCGAACGATACCGGTGTAGTAAACGTTTTTGAAAGGAAAATCCCCCACGTACTCATATCCCGCCACGATCATTCTAGCCACCCAGAAGAACATAATTTCTGGAGCCGTTACTAAGTCGGCAGTCGGGTAGTAGTAGTCTAATTCTTCTTTCGAATAGAATCCGTCGAACACACTAATTGGCCACAACCAAGAGCTGAACCAAGTGTCCAAAACGTCTTCGTCTTGCTTCAAATCTGAAGCACTCCATGAAGCGCCTTTGGTTTGAAACTGCGCAACTGCGTCTTCAATATTTTTAGCAACTTCAAAACTTCCGTCAGGCGCATAGAATGCGGGAATGCGATGTCCCCACCACAATTGACGAGAGATACACCAGTCTTTGATGTTCTCCATCCAGTTGCGATACGAGTTCTTGAATTTCGGGGGGAAGAAACGAATGGTGTCGTTCATGACGTTTTCCAAAGCAGGCTTGCTCAGGTCTTTCATGTCAACGAACCACTGCAAAGACAAACGCGGTTCAATAACCACATCGGTGCGTTCTGAATATCCAACTTTATTGAGGTGCTCTTCCGTCTTGGCTAGCAATCCGGCAGCGTCTAAATCTTTCGCAATTTGATCACGAACAGCAAAGCGTTCTTGCCCAATGTACATGCCTCCTGCTTCCGAAATGGTTCCATCGGCATTCATCATATTAATCACTTCCAGTTGGAATTTTTCACCCAACATAAAGTCGTTTTGATCGTGCGCTGGAGTCACTTTCAAGCAACCTGTTCCGAATTCGATTTCAACATATTCATCGGCAATTACAGGAACAGAGCGGTTCACCAATGGAACAATTACGCGCTTTCCATGAAGGTGCGTGTAGCGCTCGTCTCTTGGATTCACGCAAACAGCGGTGTCTCCTAGAATGGTTTCCGGACGCGTAGTGGCTACGGTTAGAAATTCATTCGTTCCTTCAATCTGATATTTCAAGAAATACAATTTCGATTGTATTTCCTTGTGTATTACTTCTTCGTCTGATAAGGCAGTAAGCGCAGCAGGATCCCAATTGATCATGCGTTCACCGCGGTAGATTTTTCCTTTTTTATGTAGGTCAATGAAGCAATCGATTACGCTTTCGTAATATTTCGGATCCATGGTGAAGCGTGTGCGATCCCAATCGCAGCTTGCGCCTAACTTCTTCAATTGATCAAGAATAATTCCGCCGTGCTTGTGTGTCCATTCCCATGCGTGCTCTAAGAATGCATCGCGAGAAAGATCAGATTTCTTGATTCCTTCTTTGCGCAGTTTCTGAACCACTTTCGCTTCAGTAGCAATAGAGGCGTGGTCTGTACCCGGCACCCAGCATGCGTTGAAGCCGCGCATCCGTGCACGACGAATAAGTAAATCTTGAATGGTGTTATTCAACATGTGTCCCATGTGCAAGACTCCTGTAACATTCGGCGGAGGAATAACAATCGTGTACGCGGGCTTGTCGTTAGGAAGAGATTTAAAAACCTTCTTCTCTAGCCACATTGCGTAAATGCGGTCTTCCGTCTCGTTCGGAGAGTATTTGCTTGGAATTTCCATGTGTGTTGAATGAAGATGCAAATTTAAGCACCTCCCCTCAACTTCAGCGGGAAAATATCGATTAAACCGAAATTACCTCGCGGGCAATTTCTTCGCTGACTTCAACCTGAATAAGACAATCGCCAATATTTTGGATGAGGGAAAAATGGAATAAGCCTTTTGTATTCTTTTTGTCGTTCAGCAAAAATTGAAAGACGATCTCCGTTTCTTCTTCGTTGAATGAAGGCAGCGGTTCGAAAATATCGAGAATACGTGTCTCTATGGTTTGCGCCAAGGAAGTGCCGAGAATGCCCAATTTCACTGCAATTCTATTCTCGAAAACCATTCCCCATGCGACAGCATTTCCATGCGTAATTGGTTCTGATTTTGAAAGAAAGAAAGATTCAATCGCATGTCCAAACGTGTGTCCGTAATTCAATTTTTTTCGAACCGAATGTTCATTCGGGTCTTGTTTCGTGATATCTGATTTTATTTCGTTCGATCGTTTCACGAAGACAGCAATGTGCGCGGCATCTTTGGGATCTACATGTGACAAAGCTTCCCAATATTCAGCATCGGCAATAAGCGCATGTTTGAGCATTTCTGCAAACCCTGATTTCAATTCTTTCTCTGGAAGCGTATTGAGGAATCCAGTAAAAACAAGGACACTTTTCGGCCAACTAAAAAGTCCAACGGCGTTTTTTACAGACATAAGATCAATTCCGCACTTTCCGCCCATGGCAGCATCTACTTGCGCCATAACCGTGGTTGGGATGTTAATGAAGTCTATTCCACGTTTGAAGGTAGAGGCTACGAACCCCCCGATATCAGAGATTACTCCTCCGCCTACATTAAGAAGAAGCGATTGTCTGTCTGCATTGTGATGAAGCAACTCTTCGTAGAGTTGTCCAACAATTTCGAGCGATTTACTTTCTTCCCCTTCCGGAATTTCAATGATAGGAACATTGTTCAGCGCTGGTATTGTTTCAAGCAGAAAGCTCACGCAGTGCTCGTTCGTATTGCTGTCGCACAAAATGAATGTTGCAGAGTGAGATGCCACTTCTTGTGTAAGAATGGACTGTATTTCGTCGAAGGAATGAATGGATTTAACGTTCATGGGTGGGTGAAATTATGAATTATTCTTCAGAGCTGTTCTTCCATTGCCTCTTTCATTACAATCTTCAGGCAGAATTTGAAATTTTGATTATTATCAGGCCCCGATTGAAGAAGCTTGAGGCAACTTAAAATAGATTGTCACGTCTTTCAAGCACCTAACTTATATTATCATGAACTTAACTATCGCTTTGCAAGAGATCTGGGCGAAACAGCCCCATCTCATTCTAATCGCAGGATTTATTATCCTTGTCGGATTTGTTTCAAAAATGAAACTATTTGCTAAGGCCAATCAGCCCATTGAAGCAGCCTTTGTTCCAGGTTGGGACTTGATAATTATCATGAGAATCATTGGAAGACCAGCCAAGCATGCCTGGTATTTCGCTATTCCTGTGTTGAATGTTTTCTTCGGATTTAAAGTGTTGGTTCAATTGGCACAATCATTCGGAAAACGCACGAACACAGACGCCCTTTTGGTTTGCTTGTTCAACGTTTTTTATATGTTGAATATCGCACTTGCTTACGACGAAGAATATGTAGGTCCTGTATATCAGGATACCATTGAACCGGCTGTTCCTGTTGTGAAAGGAGTAGCTAGTGAATAAAAGAGTCCAATGAAATTTTCACTTCTTGTGGAAGGGTAACTTTCAACAACGGCTCTTGCTCCATAGCACGCTCAATAGCGAATACCGCCTCTTTGTTGCGCGCCCAACTTCTGCGTGCTATCCCATTATTCACGTCCCAATGCAACATGCTGCGTAGCTTCTTATCGCACGCTTCACTGCCGTCGAGGAACATTCCGAATCCACCGTTTATTACTTCGCCCCAACCAACTCCGCCGCCGTTGTGTATGCTCACCCATGTCGCTCCGCGGAAAGCGTCGCCCACAAAGTTCTGCACCGCCATATCTGCTGTGAATCGAGAACCGTCGTATATGTTGCTTGTTTCGCGATAAGGCGAATCGGTTCCACTTACGTCGTGGTGATCTCTTCCGAGAACAACAGGTCCAATCTTTCCTTCACCAATAGCCTTATTGAAAGCAGCAGCCATTTCCATGCGTCCTTGCGCATCAGCGTATAAAATTCTTGCCTGAGAGCCTACAACTAACTTGTTGCTCTTCGCTTCGCGAATCCATTGAATGTTGTCGGCTAATTGTTGTTGAATTTCCAGCGGTGCCGTTTCTTTCAACTTCAACATAACTTCTAACGCTATGTTATCCGTTGCATCTAAGTCCTCCGCTTTTCCACTTGCACATACCCATCTGAATGGCCCGAATCCGTAGTCGAAGCAAAGGGGACCTAGAATATCTTGAACATAAGATGGATATTTAAACTCGCGCTCAAGTGTCGGCACATCGGCCATAACATTCGCTCCTGCACGCGAAGCTTCCAACAAAAATGCATTTCCATAATCAAAGAAATACATGCCTTGTTCGCTGTGCTTTTGAACGGCAGCGGCATGACGAATAAGAGACTCTTCAACTTTTTCTTTGAAGAGGTTTGGGTTTTCAGCCATGAGTGCATTGCTCTCTTCGTAAGATAATCCAACCGGATAATATCCTCCTGCCCAAGGATTGTGTAACGAAGTCTGGTCACTACCTAAGTCAATGTGAATGCCGCGTTCCGCGAATACTTCCCAAACTTCAACAATGTTTCCAATAAACGCGAAGCTGTGTGCTTTTCCTATTTTAAGTTCTTCTTGAACACGCGTGCAAAGAGTGTCAATGTTATCAATAAGCTCATCTACCCATCCTTGCTCGAAACGTTTCGTAGCAGCTTTCGGATTCACCTCTGCTGTAATGGATACACATCCTGCAATGTTACCGGCTTTGGGCTGTGCGCCGCTCATACCGCCTAATCCAGCAGTAACGAACAACAATCCTTCAGCTGCGCGATCATAGACAGTTTTATCTCCGCGTTTAGTGCGAAGCATGCGCGCTGCGTTCATGACAGTAATGGTTGTTCCATGAACGATTCCTTGCGGGCCTATGTACATGTAAGATCCCGCAGTCATCTGTCCGTATTGCGTCACACCCAACGCATTGAATTTTTCCCAATCGTCTGGCTTGCTGTAATTCGGAATCATCATTCCATTCGTTACCACAACACGCGGCGCAGATGGACTAGAAGGGAAGAGCCCCATTGGATGACCACTGTACATCACGAGCGTTTGTTCTTCCGTCATCTCGCTCAAATACTTCATCACCAAACGATACTGCGCCCAGTTTTGAAAGACTGCACCGTTTCCACCGTAAGTAATTAATTCATACGGATGCTGTGCCACGCGTGGATCCAAGTTGTTTTGAATCATGAGCATGATGGATGCTGCTTGCTGACACTTTGCAGGGTATTCAGAAATTGGACGAGCATACATGTCGTAAGTCGGACGATAACGGTGCATGTAAATGCGTCCGTAGGCCTTTAACTCTTCAGCAAATTCCTTTGCCAATGTTTCGTGTAATTCCGAAGGGAAATAGCGAAGGGCATTGCGCAAGGCTAAACCCTTTTCTTCGTTTGAAAGAATTTCTTTTCGCTTGGGAGCGCGGTTAATAGCTGCGTCCATAGTTGGAACAACAGGCAATGCTGTTGGAATTCCTTCTTGTATTTGGTCTTGAAATGTTGACATAGTTGAGTGTGCTAAAATTGAGCAGCGAGCGACAAATTTAAGCCGTTCATTTGTTTTTCGTTGAAGTTCTGAAATGCGAATGTGTAACTGTTAGATGTAATGTTTCGCCATTCAGCGCGGAACATGAGGTGCTCATCAAGTAAATAATTTATGTTGAAACTGTATCCCCATAATTCATTGTTTACTCCGGAAATAACCAGGTTGTTTGAGTCTTTCATCAACTCCCCACGCCCGACTAGTGTAAGCTTTTCATTCACATTGTAGGCGAGTCCGAGAAAACCAGTTACCCAATTTTTGTTGAATCCATTACTTTCTGTTTCTTGAATACCATAGTCTGTTTGGAACTGAATGGTCCAATTCTTTTTTAGTTGAATATTGCCGTAAAAGTTTTGAAAGAACCGCATCTGAGAGCCAGTAAAAACAGGAACTTCTCCGTAATAGGTTGAATGGTTGAGGGTAATGCTCGCGTTAGGTTTAAATTGAATCTGACTGCCAAAACTCATGCGCGATTGCTGCGGAACAAGTGTCATCGTTTGCCATCCGTTTAGCGCAAGCAATGATCCGACGAACTTGTTGTTTTTCGAGGTGTATTGAAGGGCTATCCCGCTTTCGTAATAAGGAGAGTTCTCTGCTGCTAAACTTCTACTTAGCGATAAATTGGAGAATCCAATAGCAGACTCCAGCCCAATGTGTGAAGGCATCACACCTGCTTGCAGCCACAGGTTTTCCTTGCTGCTCAATTTATAGGAGATGTTTCCAACATAAAGTGCCCCGAATCCAAGGGGCTCCGACGAAGTAACCTTGTTCGCATAGGTTCCTTCAACCAATGAAAGTTGTGTTTTGACGCGTGCAGAACTGTACTTGAAGTCAAGCACTGCCGTATTCAGTGCCACATGATTGGTGGAAGTGTGACTGTATAAAAAATCAGGACGCTGATGGTCGTTCCAATTGTGTTGATCTTGGGCGAAGTAGATTTCAGTGTAACCTGAAAAATGAATGCTGTCTTTGTTAATTTGAGAAAAAGCGAATTGAGGGAAGAGCAGTCCTAGAATAAAGAGCAGGCGCATACAATGGTTTTTACAAAGATGCGAAAGTTATTTATTGAATTTACCTGTCTTCTTGTCGAATCCGTATGGACAATGCATACAGCCACTTTGACAACAATGTCCTCTTTTTAAATGATATTCCTCTGTGAATATAAAATAACCTTCTTCGCTCAAGTAGTAGTCTTCTCCTTGTACTTTTGATTCTATCTTGTCACTCATGCCGCAAAAATGCAATATTAAAACGTGAATACTGAAATAAACTTTAAACAACCTTTCTATCAGTCTTTTGTAGAAGAAGCAAATAGAAAAATAACTGTTAAGCGCTTCGATGAGATGCATTTAACAATTAATGGAAACAAATGGTTTAAATTATTGTTCAATTTAGATGAAATGAAAAGGCGAGGGGCCAAAAAACTGGTCACTTTTGGAGGGGCCTATAGCAATCATATATACGCTACTGCTGCTGCGGCCAGTGAATTGGGACTTCATTCAGTAGGCATTATTCGCGGGGAAGAACCGAAGGAATATAGTCCAACCTTGCTGTTTGCAAAGGAATGTGGAATGGAGTTCTGCTTTATTTCCAGAGCCGATTATGAAGAACGGAATAGCGAAGAAATGAAGGCGTGGGTATACGAAAAATGGGAATCTGCTTTTTTAGTTCCTGAAGGAGGTTCGAATTATTTGGGAATGAACGGCGCCATGCAAATGGTAAACGAAGAAGATTTCGAATTTGATCATTGGCTTGTTGCAGCCGGAACAGGCACAACCGCTGCTGGACTTTTGGTGCAATCGAAACCTCATCAGAAAGTTTGGATTTACGGCGCATTGAAAGGAGAGCATTACATGCGAAACGAAATTCGAAACAAACTGATTTACTTTTTTCACGACGAAGTTGCTGCTGATGAAGTGTTAGAACGGGCAGTTGTTTTCAGCGAAGATGAGTTTGGAGGATATGGAAAATTCAATGATCGATTAATAGAGTTCGTTCAAGAAATGAATCGAGTGCATAAACTGCCGCTCGATGTCGTTTATACAGGGAAATTGATGCATTCGTTCTTTG
This sequence comes from Flavobacteriales bacterium, assembly GCA_044354975.1. Classification (GTDB taxonomy): domain Bacteria; phylum Bacteroidota; class Bacteroidia; order Flavobacteriales_D; family Sanyastnellaceae; genus CAIZGX01. The sequence goes on along the minus strand of JBIKZA010000018.1, from coordinate 28,288 downwards.
TACAAAACAAAAAACCGAACGAAGGTTCGGTTTTAATGTTTCACACTGGCGGATTGCAGGGCAATCCGAAAACTATATTCGACTAATCTTTAACATGTTCGTAGTTCCTTGCTCTGCAATAGGCATAGAGGCTACGTTTACCAAGAAATCTCCTTCTTGAACATATCCGTTCTTCTTCAGAATGTAGCGAATGTCTGCAATCGTTTGGTCGGTGCTTACCATTTTGTCGTAGTAGAATGCCTTCACACCCCATACCAAATTCAATTGCGTTAGAATACGCTTATTTCCTGTGAAAACGAAGACATGTGCCTTCGGTCTTGAGCTTGAAATTTTATATCCTGTGTATCCTGAAAACGACATGGTTGCAATGCTGGTTGCTCCTATGCGTTTTGCAACGCGACAAGCACTGAAGCAAATGCTATCTGTTATGAATCGCGTTTCATCCATTTCATAAGGAGCCTCTTCGAGGTAATACAATCCTGGGAATTTTTCAGCTTCGTTAATGATGTTGTGCATCATTGTTATAGCTGCAATCGGATAGGCACCAACGCTGGTTTCTCCGCTAAGCATAACTGCATCTGCGCCGTCTAACACCGCGTTGGCAACGTCTGTTACTTCAGCGCGCGTTGGAGTCATGCTTGTGATCATGCTTTCCATCATTTGCGTAGCAACAATTACGGGCTTTGCAGCTTCAACGCATTTTTTAACAATCATTTTCTGAGCGAGTGGTACTTGTTCAATTGGAATTTCAACTCCAAGGTCACCACGAGCCACCATTACCGCATCGGTTTCGCGAATAATGTCGTCGATGACTTCAAGGGCTTCAGGTTTTTCAATTTTCGCCACCACTTTCGCGTGCTTGCCGTTTTCAGCAATGATGCCTTTAAGCACGCGAACATCGTCTGCTGTGCGGACAAACGAAAGTCCGATCCAATCGATGTTCATCGAAAGCGCAAATTCCAAATCATTCAAATCTTTCTTCGATAATGAAGGAAGCGAAACCTTGGTCTCAGGAAGGTTCAATCCTTTTTTCGATGAAAGAATTCCACCCTGTACAACTTCACACAACACTTCTTTTTTACCGTCGGTGGAAAGTATGCGTATCGCAATTTTTCCGTCGTCTAATAAAACGCGCTCGCCGGGCTTTACGTCCGAAGCAAATTCTTTGTAGTTGGTGAAGATGTGAGTGGCCGTGCCGATTTGCTCTTCGGTAGTAATAATGATTTGCTTTCCAGCTTCCAACATTACGCCGTTGTCTTGCATTACACCCACGCGCAATTTAGGACCTTGTAAATCGGCCAAAAGTGCGGTGTTCGTACCTAACTCTTTGTCAATTTCACGAACGAAATTCACCACACTCGAATGATCGTCGTGTGTGCCGTGAGAGAAATTCAATCGCACAACATTTAAGCCGGCTTCAATCATTCCTTTCAGGACTTCTTTGTTTGCAGATACTGGACCTATGGTCGCAACTATTTTCGTTTTTTTCATAATCAATCGAAGAACAAATGACTCACATGCTTTAAGCTTTCTTGAGAAAGGTGGAACGCTGCGAGCACGTTGTTTATTTTTCTTATTTGTTTAACCAATTCTTCTATGTCTTCTCTGCCTTCTACTTTCAGCAGATATTCTATTTGTGCATATTCAGGAATAAGCGCACCCTGGAGTGAACGATTCGAGATGAGGTGAATGGTAAAGTGATTTTCCTCGGAAACAAATTTGAACAACTCGTGCTCAGAGTTCTGTTCTTTTGTCTCGAGTATGTAGGGCTTCATGCGCTCCAAACTCCATCTCATATCCTTATTTAAAAACCACGCCAATCGAAAATCCTTCTCTCTCGAGTTAATTCCGATTAATTCGAAATTCAAGTAATCTTCGTTTGAAAACGTAATGCTTTTAGCGCCCATTTTAGTTAGTGTATTTTTTACACGAACTACGCAAAGGTAGTTATTTCCATGTGAGTTGTGCGGAATTTTCATTCACAATTAATTCGGCATTTCGACCCATGTAAAATGCGCGATTATCATTCAAATGTCCTGCTGGAAATCCTATTGTTACGGGGATATTATAATCCAATCCAATTTCAAGAATCATTTCAACAAGAGATTTACCCCAAGGGTTATTACTTGAAAATCCGAATTCTTCGGTGTTGTCGCGCATTTGAGTAAATCCGCCTAAAATCAACCCTGTTATATTCTTGAACATGCCCGCACGTTTCAAGGCAGTTAGCATGCGATCTAAATGGTACAGCATCTCATCTACATCTTCCAAAAAAAGAATTTTTCCTTCCGTATTTAATTGGGTGGCTGATCCAAGTTGGCTGTATATCACCGATAAATTTCCACCTACAATTTTCCCTTCGGAACTTCCTTTTTGAATTTGTTTTTCATTCCATTCGAATGAAAAAGTTTCTCCGAACAGCGCAAATCTTAAATTCTCTAGCGCCTCTGGCGTAGCGTGTTCGAAGGAAACCGGCATGGTGGAATGAATGCAGGCAATGTCTTTGTTTGTGCAGGCATTCAGTAAAACGGTCACATCGGAATATCCACAAATCCATTTCGAGTTGTTGATGTGTGGAAGAATTTCGTCGATGGTGTGAATGGTGCCGTATCCGCCTCGAGCCACTAGCAAGGCCTTCACCTCGTTGTCTTTCCACAAGGAGAGAAACGATTGCGTGCGATCTTCAACATTTCCAGCCAACTGAAAACTTGGCGTGAAAACATTTTCCGCCAATTTAATTTTCAGTCCCCACGATTCAATAACGCCTTTGGCATATTGCCATTGCTCGCTTGTAATGAATCTTGCCGTGGCAATAATTCCAATCGTGTCGCCTTGTTGTAAAAAAGCTGGTTGCATCGCTTTATCTTTGGTTCGCTAAATTCGCAGTTTTCTGCGCAAAACACTATAAAAAAGATGAAGTCACCGAAAAGACACCTTGTAACCTCAGCTCTTCCATACGCGAATGGTCCTATACACATTGGACACATAGCAGGTGCATATTTGCCTGCCGATATTTACGTTCGCTATTTAAGAGGGAAGGAAAAGGATGTAGCTTTTATCTGTGGCTCCGACGAACATGGCGCTGCCATTACGCTACGCGCAAAGAAGGAAGGAAAGACTCCCCGCGAAATCGTAGATTTTTATCACAAGCTCATGGGCGATGCATTTCGCGATTTCGGAATTTCCTTCGATGAATATTACAGAACATCGTCTCCGGAACACATTGAAATGAGTCAGAAAATTTTTCTTGAGTTGAAAGAAAAAGGTATTCTCGAAACACAACGATCTGAGCAGTATTTCGATGCAGAAGCACAACAGTTTTTAGCGGACAGATATATCACAGGAACTTGTCCGAAGTGCTCGAGTGAAAAGGCTTACGGAGACCAATGTGAGAAATGCGGTTCAACATTAAGTCCAACAGAATTAATCAATCCTGTTTCTACTTTAAGTGGAAGCACGCCTATACTGAAAGAAACCACGCATTGGTATTTGCCTATGCAGCACCACAGCGAGTGGGTGCGCGATTTTATTGAAAATGGAAAGCTAAACGGAGAACAACATCACGATCCTTCGAAATGGAAGTCGCATGTGGTTGGACAGTGTTTAAGTTGGATCGACGGAGGTCTTCAAGCCCGCGCTATGACGCGCGATTTGGACTGGGGAGTTCCAGTTCCGGGTGAAGAAGGAAAGGTTTTGTACGTGTGGCTCGATGCGCCTATTGGCTACATCACCAACACGAAAGTTTGGGCTGAAAAGAACGGAAAGAATTGGGAAGACTATTGGAAGAACGATGAAACTGAAATGGTTCATTTCATCGGGAAAGACAACATTGTTTTTCACTGCATCATATTTCCAATCATATTGAAATCACACGGTGGGTTCAATCTGCCGGTGAATGTTCCAGCCAATGAGTTCATGAATTTGGAAGGAGATAAAATTTCAACTTCACGAAATTGGGCCGTTTGGCTGCACGAGTATTTGGAAGATTTTCCGAATCGCCAAGACGAGATGCGATATGTTTTGGCTTCTATTATGCCTGAGCAAAAAGACAGTGAGTTCACGTGGAACGACTTCAAAGACCGCGTGAACAATGAGCTTGCTGATATCGTAGGAAATTTTGTAAACCGTGTTTTCGTTTTAACGCACAAGTATTACGAAGGAAAAGTTTCGAACCCAACGTTCGATGCATCTTCACAATTTGAAGAAGCGCAAGCTGCCTTCAATACCATTGGTGAAAAGATTGAAGGATATCGCTTCCGTGAAGCACAGGCCTTGGCTATTCAATTGGCGCGTATTGGAAACAAGTTGCTCACTGAGACTGAACCTTGGAAACTTCAAAAGACCGAACCGGAAAAGACCGAAGGTATTTTGAATACGTGTATTCAGCTGGTTGCCGCTCTGTCTGTGGCTTTAGAACCTTTCCTTCCATATACAGCAAAGAAATTGAAAACAGGGTTGCAGTGGGAAGGAGTGAAGTGGGATGATGTGAATGTTTCACAATTAATTCCAGCAGGACATACCATTGGTGAGCTGCCGATTCTCTTTCAAAAAATAACGGACGAGGAAGTTGCCATTCAAGTGGCGAAATTGGAAGCGTCCAAAGTTCACCCCGAGGTTGAGGTGGAAGCGATAAAACCAAATGTTTCGTTTGAAGATTTTCAGAATATGGATTTGCGCATTGCTGAAGTAATAGAAGCGCAGCGGGTTCCGAAGACAAAGAAATTGTTGCAATTGAAATTGCGTATCGGAACCGAGGAGCGCACTGTTATTTCGGGTATTGCTGAATCATACGATCCCGAGCAAGTTGTGGGCAAGCAGGTATTGTACTTAGCGAATTTAGCCCCAAGAGAGATCAAAGGTGTAGAATCCTCAGGTATGATCTTAATGGCTGAAAACAACAAGGGAGAGCTTTCGTTGCTCTCCCCTGAACGTCCCGTTGAATCGGGAAATAGTGTACGCTAAGATCAGTCTACATTATCGTGTAAGAATGGATTGTTCGTGCGCAATTCAATGCGTGTATTTCCATTCTCGTCTGTTACTTCTCTAGAGATTGTGCGAGAAACTGTGTTTTCACTTGAGTGATTTCCTTCGTCAAGCGTAACTTTTCTTCTCATGAATGCAGGCTCACTCTCCAATTCATTCAATCCGTTTGGAGACTTCATGCGCATAGTGTATTCACGAATACGTGCTTCACGCTCTTTGTTGCGGGCTTGTAGTTCTGTGCGAGGTGGACGATTTTCAGTAGCAACTTCTTGTTTGAAAGTCATTTGTACCTCAGGAACCTCGCGGTCAGAAGTAGGACGAATGCTTTCGAACGCAGGAACGAATGGTGTCTCAGTTTCAGTGTTCTCTTGAATTTTAAATGTGCTCAACTCTGGAATTTCAGGTTCTTCTAATTCCATTTTCACTGTTTCTTCGTTGGCCAATTCAGCTTTTTCGAATTCAGCGAATGAAAACAAAGCCACTTGTTTAACAGGCTCTTCAACGGTTGGATTCGATTCAAATGAATTTTCAATTTCCAATTCAATCTCGTCGGCCAATACCAATTTGAACGGCTCTTCAGTTACTTCTGAAACAGTCGATTCAGTCATGGTATCTGTTTCAGCGACTACTGCAGGAATTTCTTCCACAACTGCGACCTGCGCAGTTGGCGCATCACCTAAAATGAAAACAGCAGCTGGAGCAGGTGCTTCTTTCACAGCATTAAGCGGAAGTAACGTGGCAATTTCTTTTGCCGCGAAACCGGTCGCAATAACGTTCACACAAATATCTTCTCCGAGTTGTTCGTCTTTACCGTAACCCCAGATGATGTCCGCTTCCGGACCAGCAAGTTCTTGAATGAAATCGGTAATCTCTCCGATCTCGTCCATTTTCAACTCGTTGTTTCCGTATGTAATATTTAACAAAATGTGAGAAGCTCCTGTAATATCATCGTCGTTTAACAAAGGCGATTCCATAGCCAATTGCACAGCTCGCAGAGCCTGGCCTTCACCATTTGCTCTTCCGCTGCCCATAATGGCTACGCCGCTTCCACGCATTACCGTTATAACGTCGTTCATATCCACGTTCACAATACCAGTAATAGTTATTAACTCGGCAATGCTTTTAGCTGCTGTGCAAAGCACATCATCTGCATGACTGAATGCATTGCTTAAAGAAAGGTTTCCGTATAGTTCACGCAACTTATCGTTGCGAATAATCAAAAGTGTATCAACAGCCTTGCGCATTTCTTCAATACCGGCAGTTGCTTGAGCAGTTCTTTTCTTGTTTTCAAAAGCGAAAGGAACGGTAACAATACCTACCGTAAGAATACCCATTTCCTTTGCAACTTGCGCAATGACAGGAGCAGCACCCGTTCCAGTACCGCCACCCATTCCAGCAGTAACGAAAACCATTTGAAGATCGGGGTTAAACAACGCACGAATTTCTTCGATGGACTCCATGGCAGCATCTCGACCCACTTCTGGACGAGCCCCTGCTCCGCGACCTTTGGTAAGCGTATGACCCAATTGCATTTTGTTTAGAATTGGGCTGTTGTCTAACGATTGAGCATCGGTGTTACACACAACGAAGTCTACACCGTTAATTCCTTTGTTGAACATGTAGTTAACGGCGTTTGAGCCGCCACCACCAACACCAACAACTTTGATGATGGCGTTTTCTTCTTGTTTTGGAAGGTTGAAATTGAGTAAATCTGACATCGAATAAAAGCTTTTTGAGGTAGGTAAATCAGTAAATTTTGGTTTTCCGAAGTAAGCACACAATTGCTCTTTGTTGCAAACGCACTTTTCAAAATAGTGAACTACTAAATGTTAGTAAAGAGCTGTTGTGGAAATGAATAAATATTATAAGGAAGAAAAAATCTCACGTTGTACATTTGCGCACATGTCCCAACAAGATATTCAAGATAAGGTAAAAGAAATTTTCACGGCGTATTTAGAAAAGCATTTGCATCGCAAAACGCCAGAGCGATATGCTATTCTAGCGGAGATTTATACCATCGACGATCATTTCGATATTGAAGCGCTCTATGTTCGAATGAAGAACAAGAAATACCGAGTTTCCAGAGCAACCTTGTACAACACCATAGAGCTATTACTCAACTGCGCACTTGTAAGAAAAAATCAATTCGGACAGAACATAGCGCATTTCGAAAAGGCCTATCAGAATCAACAGCATGATCACATTATTTTAACAGACACCGGGGAGGTCTTCGAATTTTGTGACCCGAGAATTCAAAACATTAAGTCAACATTGGAAGAGATTTTCGACATTGAAATTTCCACTCACAGTCTTAATTTTTATGGGAAAAGAAAAAGGAAATAGTTTCCTATTTCCTTTCCCTTCTTAAAAGTTATCTTCTATTTTATTTTGCCGAAAGTAATGCCGTTGCCTCTTGGTAGTAGCGATCAGGTTTTTGAGCGCCATCGAAATTCCAACGTTGCCATGCACCAACTCTCACTCCGCTTTCATAAAGACCTTGAGATTCTTTAATTCCGTTCGCGAAGAAATATACGAATTCACCTTGCGCAATACTCAGAGACTCATCCATGTATGTACCAGTCATCATTAGTTCACCCGTTTGGAAGTTAACTTTCACTTCAAAAAGAGACTCATTTACTTGAGTAATTGATCGTGTGAATTTTGCTGCCGCCTTGTTCTTTGTTACATTCAATTGAGCATCTAACAATTGAGTGGTTGTTTGAGCGAAAGCGCTTGTTGTAAGAACGATTAGCGCGATAAGAGTGAATAATTTAGTTTTCATGAGGTAGTTTGTTATGTTGGGTATACCTACCTTCGCCTAGAAAGGTTACATTTTTTAAAATATTTTTTTAGAAACGCACGATAATGGATTATTTGTTTGAGAAGAAGTGGAAGGAAACGCTGGAAACAGCGTCGAAAAATTTTGGCGAAACCCTAGATTATTCGGCTATTCTTTTGTTGATTGGACTCCAGGAACTGGGAATATTCGATTTGAAATTCAAGAAAGATCAGAAGTTGGAACTCATGCACGTGGCCGTATGCACATTATTAGAGCCATACGGGTATTATGAGTTTGAAGGAAGAGACGTAGACGGATGGCCGCACTTTGCTAAAAAAGAAGATCTCCCGGTGTTAAGCCCAGGAGATCAGGAAATTCTATTAAAAAAAGCAATGATGAGATACTTCGGAAACGAAGCGTAAATCTTAAATCTCTATTGTTACCTCAGTTGTTTCTTGCTCTTCAATCTTAATGATGCCAACGCCATAAAGCGCACCCTTGTATGCTTCAATGTCTAAAACGGCAAACCCTGCTTGACCAAGTTTGTAGTTTTCAGAATAATCAATTGTTACCGTGCCAGTAGCATCTGTAGTTAATGTTGTGTCCAATGCAATAGCATTTGGAGGAGGAGGAGTTTGAGAAGGTGAACCGTACAAACGCACTGAAGCACCCTGCACAGGATCGCCGTTCGCATCTACAACACGAACTACCGCCACGGTAGGTTCTTCTTTAACACATGAGGTTAAGGTCATTGTAGTTCCCACTAAAAATAAAATTCCTAAAACAAATTGAAAAGTTCGTGTAGCCTTCATAGACGTTTGCTTAATTTTGTCGACAATTAATCGGTTAAGTATCACAAATTAAAGAAAAAAAAATGAATTCACGTCTATCTTTCTGCGGTTTTGCTATTTTTTCTTTCCTTCTATTCTTGAATGCAACAGGATGTAAATCGCAAGACCCCGTTAAAACTGGCGCTTCTAATTTAACCATTGGAGAGCCTGTACCTATTGAAAACAAAGAAAATCAAACAAATAACAACATGCAAACAGATCACACCAACACACGTATTAAGGTTACAACTTCATTAGGCGATATGGTTATTCGTCTTTATGACGAAACCCCGCAGCACAGAGATAATTTCATTAAGTTGGTTGAATCAGGATTTTACAACGATTTGTTGTTTCACCGTTGTATCCGTGGGTTTATGGCTCAAGGTGGTGACCCGAACAGTCGCGGAGCAGATGCGGGAACACAATTGGGCATGGGTGGGCCTGGGTATACCGTTCCAGCTGAGTTCAATTCGAACTTCATTCATAAGAAAGGAGCACTTGCAGCTGCGCGTCAAGGAGATTTCGCGAATCCAACGAAAGCGTCAAGCGGAAGTCAGTTCTACATTGCTCAAGGACAAGCCATGACAGACGCGCAAATCAATCAAGTTGAACAATACGTAAAGCAGAAGAATGCGAATTTCGCATACACCCCTGAGCAACGCGAATTATACAAGACCGTTGGAGGCACAGCGCAATTGGATATGGATTATACGGTATTTGGAGAAGTTGTAGAAGGATTGGACGTGCTTGACAAGATTCTTTCCATGCCAACTGCTGCCGGTGACAGACCACTTCAAGACATTAGCATGAAAATGGAGGTGATCAAGTGAGTTTGGTTGAACAAATAGAGCAACTGAAACTTGAAGTTGCTTCCACCCAACTCAACTCTGCCGATGAGGTAGAAGCTTTTCGTGTGAAATATTTAGGAAGAAAGGGCATCTTGAACGATTTGTTCGAGGCCTTCAAGGCCATTCCAAACGAAGAAAAAAAGGCAGTGGGAGCAGTAATGAACGGATTGAAAACGTCCGTTCAAGAAAAAATAGATGAAGGTTCTTTGCAATTCAAATCGAATAAAGGTGACGTTGAAGTTCCCGATTTCACTCGCCCACATGGAGAGTGGACACACGGAAGTAGACATCCCTTGCAGTTGGTTCGCGAAGAAATCCTTTCCATTTTTGAGCGAATGGGATTTAGTGTAGAAGACGGACCGGAGATTGAAGACGATTGGCATGTATTCTCTGGATTGAATTTCTCACCGGAGCATCCCGCTCGTGATATGCAGGACACGTTTTTTGTGGAAGGCCAGCCGGATACTGTTCTTCGCACCCACACAAGCAGTGTGCAAGTGCGAGTGATGGAAACGACTAAGCCGCCCATTCGCATTGTTATGCCAGGAAGGGTTTACCGAAATGAAGCAATCTCTAGCCGCGCGCATTGTCAATTCCATCAGATCGAAGGATTGTACATCGACGAAGGCGTTTCTTTTGCCGACATGAAGCAAGTACTTCAAATGTTTACGGAAGCGTTTTTCGGAAAAGCAAAGATTCGTTTGCGTCCTTCATACTTCCCATTCACCGAGCCAAGTGCTGAGATGGATGTATATTGGGGATTGGAAACACCAGCAGATTATCGCATTACAAAAGGAACCGGTTGGTTGGAAATTATGGGCTGCGGAATGGTAGACCCGAATGTTTTAGCCGCTTCTGGAATAGATCCTGAGAAGTATTCTGGATTCGCTTTTGGAATGGGCATCGAACGAATTGCCATGCTGCGATACGGGGTAGATGATCTTAGGCACTTCTTTGAAAACGATATGCGCTTCTTGAATCAGTTCAAGAAAACCATATAGTAGTTTTTACAATAAGGTGGTGTACATTGTGCACTTTTTCGAGGGGGTCTTTTTGAACAAGGCCTTCGTAACTATATTTGCAAGGAACAAAAAATTATGGCAACAGCGTCGAAGTCAACAAAAAATGCGTCAACCCCAACAGGAGAGCGCTTTACAAAGGCTACTTACTTAAAGTGGTATCGTGAAATGCTATTGATGCGCAAGTTCGAAGAGAAGTGCGGTCAGTTGTACATTCAACAAAAATTCGGTGGATTCTGTCACTTGTACATTGGACAAGAGGCCATTCTTTCAGGAATGATGGAAGCGATTAAGCCAACCGATAAGGTTATTACGGCATACCGCGACCACGCTCATCCGTTGGTGATGGGTTCAGATCCGAACCGAGTAATGGCTGAACTATACGGAAGGTCAACAGGACTTTCAAAAGGAAAAGGGGGCTCCATGCACATGTTCGACAAAGAAAGAAATTTGTTTGGTGGACACGGAATTGTTGGAGCTCAGATACCAATGGGAGCAGGCATTGCTTTCGCCGACAAATACAGAGGTGAAGATCACGTGACGGTTTGTTTCTTTGGAGACGGAGCTGCACGTCAAGGTGCTTTATATGAGACGTTCAACATGGCAATGACATGGAAGATTCCTTGCATTTTCGTTATTGAAAACAATCAGTACGCTATGGGAACTTCTGTTGAGCGTACCTCAAACGTAACCGATTTGAAAACCTTAGGTGCTAGTTTCGAGATGCCTTCTGAATCTGTTGACGGAATGAATCCTGAAGCTGTTGCTGAAGCCTTCGACCGAGCGGTTGCAAGAGGAAGAGCAGGTGACGGACCAACGTTGTTAGACATTCAAACCTACCGCTACAAAGGACACAGTATGAGCGATCCTCAGAAATACCGCAGCAAGGAAGAGGTTCAAGAGTATATTGATCAAGATCCTATTGAATTCGTTTTGAGAAACATTCGCGATAACAAGTGGATGACCGAAACGGAAATAGAAGCAATGGAAGAAGAGATTAAGGCAGTGGTTCTAGCATCAGTGGAATTTGCCGAGAACTCGCCACTTCCAGAAAAGGAAGAAATTTATAAAGACGTATATTCCCACGACGATTACCCTTACGTAACCGACTAATAAAAAAATTATGGCTGAAATAGTTCGTATGCCCAAACTAAGTGACACCATGACGGAAGGAACCGTTGCGGCTTGGCACAAGAAGGTGGGAGATAAAGTAAAGAGTGGTGAGTTGTTGGCGGAAATTGAAACCGACAAAGCTACCATGGAGTTTGAATCTTATGTAGATGGAACTCTATTGTACATAGGTGTTGAGAAAGGAAAAACAGTAGCAGTAGATTGTTTACTTGCTGTTTTCGGAAAGGAAGGGGAAGATGTATCGGCGATTGTTGCTGCTGAAGGCGCTTCACCTGCAGCGAAGGAAGAAGCTCCAGCCGCAGTAGTTCCAGCGCCTAGTGCTCCAGCTGTTGAGGCTCCGAAGGCCGCTGTTGCCCAAGCCCCTGTAGCTTCGGCGCAAGCACCAGCGTCAGCCCCGGTGCCGTTCAATGACGGACGTATGCGCGTGAGTCCATTAGCAAAGAAATTAGCAGAAGACAAAGGCTTACCGTTGCAATACATCCCTGGTTCAGGTGACGGCGGAAGAATTGTTAGAAGAGACGTTGATGCCTTCATGGCTGGTGCTTCTGTTCAATCGTCGTCTGCGGTTGAATCATACACCGAAGAGAACGTATCGCAAATGCGTAAAACCATTGCCCGTCGTTTAGCTGAAAGCAAATTCACCGCACCCCATTTCTATTTAACCATGGAAATTAATATGGGAAGAGCGGTTGAAGCGCGAGCGGCAATGAATGCAGCAACCGGATCTAAAGTGTCATTCAACGATATGGTTGTTAAGGCCACAGCATTGGCATTGAAACAACACCCCAAGGTGAACTCATCTTGGCAAGGAGATACCATTCGTTACAATCACCATGTTCATATGGGCATAGCGGTGGCTGTTGAAGAAGGTTTGTTGGTTCCTGTTGTGAGATTTGCTGATACAAAGACATTGGCTCAGATTAATCAAGAAGTGAAAACATTCGCAGAGAAAGCGAAGACCAAAAAACTTCAGCCATCTGATTGGGAGGGAAACACCTTCACCATTTCAAATTTGGGTATGTTCGGAATAGAAGAATTCACAGCTATTGTGAATCCGCCAGACGCTTGTATTCTTGCTGTTGGTGCTATTCGTGAAGTTCCTGTTGTGAAGAACGGTGCTGTAGTACCTGGACACACCATGAAATTGACATTGAGCTGCGATCACCGTGTGGTAGATGGCGCGTCGGGATCAGCATTCCTTCAAACATTGAAAGCAATGTTGGAAGAACCCGTATTGATGTTTATCTAATTGAAATTATAGAAAATGAAAAGAGCACCGATTGGTGCTCTTTTTTTATGCTTTGAAAAAGCAATTATTTCTTCACGAATCTCTTGGTGATAACGCTTCCGTTTACATTCAAACTTAGCAAGTATGTTCCAGCCTGAAGGCTGTTTACATCAATGCTTTGTTGCTGTGCACCAGGGAATCGAGTAGCAGCTTCAGTTTGAACTTTCTTTCCAGTTAAATCATAAATGACATATTGAACCTTCGCAGATTCTTCCAATGAATAGTTCACCGTAATGTTTTCTGTTGTTGGATTTGGATAAAACGAAAAAGTGAAGGGTGAATTCTCTTGTTCAGAAATACCAACACCTGCTGGGGTAACAACTTGAGAAGCGTTGTAAATATAATCTCCAGTTTTTGCACCGTTGTTATTCGTAGCATTGCCTGCGAAATACATGGTTATTGGGCCAACATCGGTTGCTGGGGCTGTCCAGGTAAACGTGAATGAATGGGCGTTAGCCGTGGCACCCGCATTTGAATTGTGAACAATGTTGTTTCTTGAATTCCCCATGACTGTTGCGGTTTTTATGGTCGTTCCTACACCAGGAGTAAGAGTCCCAGCGTTTGCTCCGGAAGGAAGCAACGCCTCTAGGCCAACACCAAATAACGACCTGCCTTGTTGAGTCACTGTTGCGGTAAGCGTGTAGGTTTGTCCAGGCGTGTACTCCCAATTTACAAGGTCGGAGGAAGTAAGTGCTACCGATCCTCCCATGGAGTTGTTTGCGGTTCCTGTGTGGCAATTGGATTGGCTGCAGGTTTGCTCACCTGGAGAGCCTGTTGCCCCCGCCTTTCCATTATCGGATTCTATGCCTGCAAAGAATAACATCCCAGCGGTACCCAATGTGAAAGTTAAATGATAGAATTTTTTCATGCGTTAAATATAATGAGAGTTCCTTAAAACAAATTGGCTTCCGAAGAAGCCAATTTTAATAAATATATATTCGGAATTACTCTTATCCCCAAGAAGCAATCTTCTCGGCTTTGTATTCTCCCGCTTCGAGTTTCTCACGAACTTTAGAGAAGCACTCAATGGTGAAACGAACGTCTTCTAAGGTGTGAACGGTTGTTGGGATTAAACGTAACATGATCACGTCTTTTGGAACAACCGGATAAACTACAATGGAGCAGAAGATACCGTATGTTTCACGAAGCTCAACGGTTACGTTGGTGGCTTCACCCAGAGTTCCTTTTAAAAACACGGGGGTAACCACACTGTTGGTGTGCCCGATATCGAATCCAGCCTCTTTCAAACCGCTTTGTAAAGCACGGGCAACATTCCACAAGTTGTCTTGTAGTTCTGGCATTGTGCGAATCATATCTAAACGCTTCAAAGCGCCAATTACGATAGGCATTGGAAGTGCCTTCGCAAATGTTTGAGAACGCATGTTGTAACGTAAGAACTCAATGACATGCGCTTCAGATACCACGAAAGCTCCTATCGTAGCCATTGCTTTCGCAAATGTTCCGAAGTAAACATCAATCTGATCTTGCACTCCTTGGAAATCTCCAGCACCACGTCCGTCTTTGCCAATTGAACCGAATCCGTGCGCATCGTCAACGAATAAACGGAAAGGAATAACTTTTTTGAACTCAGCAATTTCTTTCAATTTGCCTTGATCACCAGCCATTCCGAAAACGCCTTCAGTCATAACCAAGATTCCACCACCCGTCTGATCGGTTAAGCGCTTCGCTTGGTGTAACATTTTTTCGAAACTAACCATGTCGTTGTGCTGGAAAACAAAACGCTTCCCTTGGTGCAAACGAACACCGTCTACCATGCACGCATGGCTCTCACTATCATATACAATTACATCGTGTCTTCCTACTAAGGCTTCAATTGCCGACATACAACCTTGGTAGCCGAAGTTCAACAAGAAAGCGTCTTCTTTGTGCATGAATGCAGCAAGTTCTTGCTCGAGTTGCTCGTGATATTTGGTCTGTCCAGACATCATTCGTGCACCCATTGGATAAGCCATTCCCCATTCTGCAGCTGCGTCTGCGTCTGCCTTACGAACATCAGGGTGATTCGCTAAACCAAGGTAGTTGTTTAAACTCCAAGTCAATACTGGTTTCCCACGGAATGTCATGTGCGCGCCAATGTCACCTTCTAGTTTAGGGAAAGTAAAATAGCCATGAGACTCTTTAGAGTGCTGACCAAGGGGTCCTCTGTTGTTCTTGATTTTTTCGAATATATCCACGCGTAATTTTTTTAGAACTACAAAAATAATGAGGAATTTTCTAATGTGACCTATGAATTATCATCTTGTGAACAGACGATTGTGATTCTTTTGCCGTTACTTGACCGCAAAACCCTATTTTTGCGCTGGAAATGAAAAGATCTATCATCCTCTTATTCGCGTTAGCAATCGCAGTTTCAGGTTGTACTGAGTACAGCAAGGCCTTGAAAGAGACTGACCCTACAAAGAAAATGGCTAATGCCAAAAAGTATTACGAAGAAGGTGAGTGTTTCAAGGCTTTACCCATGTTGGAAGAGCTAATAGGTTTAACACGCGGAACTCAACAGTCTGAAGAGGTTTATTATTATTTTGCCAAGACGCATTATTGTCTGAAGGACTATTACATGGGCAATTATTATTTTAAGTCCTATGCAAAGTCCTTTTCTTCAAGCACAAGGGCTGAAGAGTGTTTATTCATGGCGGCGATTTGTAGCTACAACCTATCCCCATCATACACCTTAGACCAGACAGATTCGAAGACCGCAGTGGACGAATTGCAGTATTTCTTGGATCAATATCCGAATAGCGCTTTGCGAGATTCTGCAAACCACATGATTAGTGATCTCAATTTCAAAATTGAAAAAAAGGATTTTGAAGTGGCAGAATTGTATGTTCAAACCATGAAATACAAAGCGGCATCAAGCAGTCTGCAAGAATTCTTAAAGAAATACCCACAATCGAAATTCAGAGAACAAGCGATGCTTTTGATCATCGAAAGCAAATATTTGTTGGCTGAAGGCAGTATTGATACAAAGAAATTGGAGCGTTATAGAGAAACAATGGAATCTTATATTACATTTGTATCCGCTTTTCCAAAAAGTCTCTTTCTAGATAGTGCTGAAGATTTCTATCTAAAGAGTGATAAAATGGTAACGAAATTAACGACAAAATAGAATTATTATGAGCAATTATAAAGCCTCAACGGCAGCTAAAACAACCATTACGCGTAACACGAATGAGTTGTACGAGAAAGTAGAAGGAAACTTATTTGAAACTTGTGTTCTTTTGAACAAACGTACTTATCAAATTGCTCGTGAAATAAAAGAAGAGTTGACCCAAAAGCTTGAAGAATTTGGCAGCAACCAAGACAATTTGGAAGAGGTTTTCGAAAACCGCGAGCAAATTGAAATTTCACGCTACTACGAAAGATTGCCAAAGGCTCACAGCATAGCTATTCAAGAACTGGAGGAAGGAGCAATATTTTTCCGTTATCCAGAAGAAGAAGAGAAATAATATTGAATTGAATTCTTTGAAACCCCGAATTTTCGGGGTTTTTTTATTAGGTTTACCTCGTGTTGAAAGGAAAAAAAATAGTACTCGCCGTTACAGGTTCCATTAGTGCCTACAAGTCTCTGTTCTTGTTGCGACTTCTTGTGAAAGAAGGCGCCGACGTCAAAGTTATCATGAGTAAATCGGCACATGAATTCATTCAACCCCTCTCCTTCAGCACTCTTTCTAAGCACCCGGTTTGTTCTGATTTTACAGAGAGTAATTTGAACGGTGTTTGGAACAATCATGTAGAAATGGCGCTTTGGGCTGATCTTATTCTGGTTGCGCCCTGCACCGCGAACACGCTGGCGAAATACGCTACGGGTATGTGCGATTCGTATTTACTTGCTGTACTCATGAGCGCGCAGTGTCCATTATTTTTTGCACCAGCAATGGATCACGACATGATGGAACACTTGGGCACACAGGACAATTTGAAACGAATTGAAGCAATGGGTTGCACTGTTCTTGCCCCCGGATACGGAGAGTTAGCCAGTGGATTAATTGGAAAGGGAAGGCTCTCGGAACCCGAGGAAATTCTTGGTGTAGTGATTTCTCATTTCAATCCGAATCAACCTTTGAAAGGAAAGAGCGCGCTAGTAAATGCTGGCCCAACCTACGAGGCAATAGATCCTGTTCGATTTATCGGGAATCGTTCAAGCGGAAAAATGGGCATTGCCATAGCGCAAGCATTACGCGCGCTAGGAGCCAATGTAACCTTGGTGTTAGGACCCGTGCACGAAAATATTCCAGATGGAATAAAAATTATTCGCATTGAGAGTGCTCGTGAAATGTATGAAGCCTGCACGCGAGAATTTCAACATTCGGACTTTGCGGTATTGGCCGCTGCGGTCGCAGATTATCGTCCTTTAAATGTTAGCACTGAGAAAATAAAAAAGAAAGACTCTCCGTTAGAGCTGCGCTTGGAAGAAACAGAGGACATAGCAGCTTCATTGGGTAAAATAAAAAATCAAAATCAAAAATTGATTTGTTTTGCCTTAGAAACAGAAAACGAAGAGGCACACGCAATTGCTAAAATGAATCGAAAGAACGCAGATCTTTTAATCTTGAATTCACTCCGAACTGAAGGGGTGTATTTTGGTTCAGACAACAATGCCATTACTCTTTTTCATTCCAACGGAAGTAAAAAAGAAATATCTTTAAAATCGAAAACGGAAATAGCTCAAATTATTTCCAATGAAATAGCCGACCTTTTTCAATGAAGAAAAGTATAATATATCTGATTTTATTTTTCATTTCGTTTCATGCGTTAGCGCAAGAATTAAATTGCGACGTGAAGATTATTCCTCCAAGAATTATGATTTCCGGTCCGGAAGTTTTTCAAACGATGGAGCGAGCCATTGAAGAGTTTTTAAATGGAAGGAAATGGTCGAAAGACCAATGGCAGCAAGATGAGCGCATACCGTGTACGATTCAAATTACTATTGAAAAACAAAACAGCCAGCGCGATTTCGAGGGTACCATTCAAATTGGTTCAAGTAGACCGGTTTATAATACTGATTACAAAACGCCGCTTGTTTCAATCAACGATAGAAATTTAACTTTTCAGTTTCAGGAAAATACGCAATTGCAATGGTCACCCGATCAACACAGAGATAACCTAAGCAGTGTTTTAGCATTCTATGCTCTTTATATTATCGCAAGTGATTACGATTCATTTTCATTGGAAGGGGGAACGGATAATTTCTTGATTTGCCAGACAATTGTTACAAATGCGCAGAATGCCCCGGAATCAGGATGGCGGGCCAGTGGAGAAAAGGGACAACAAAACAGATATTGGTTAATTGAAAACATTCTCACGGAAACATTTAGTCCACTTCGCGAAGCGAATTACAACTACCATCGTCAAGGTCTTGATAAAATGTACACTGAACGAGCGACCGCCACGAATAATATTATTGATGCGCTGAACGGTCTGAATAACATTCATAAAATTAAGCCATCATCATACAATATGCAGGTCTTTTATTATGCGAAGGCCGATGAAATTGTGAATATATTCAAGCCTTTACCCGATGAACAAAAAACGCCGATAGCGGAATTATGTAAGCGTCTAGATCCAGGTAACATTGCGAAATACGATCGTATTTTACAGAAATAGGCATAACTTTTTTCGTTATTAAATAATGCCTAGCTGTAAATTCGCTTTATGCTAAAATCGCTTCATATTCGGAATTATGTTCTCATTGAATCGCTGCACGTAAACTTCAATAAAGGTTTTGTAGCCATAACGGGTGAAACGGGAAGTGGAAAGTCGATTTTGTTAGACGCATTTGCTTTGCTTCTGGGCGATCGTTCTGATGTAAAAAGTATTCGTGTTGGACAAGACAAATGCACGGTTGAAGCTTTGTTTGCGATTTCGAAAGATCGGTTCGATTCATTTTTTCAAGAAAATGATTTAGACTTTTCGGAAGAAACAGTTGTTCGAAGAGAAGTAAATAGCAAAGGAAAGAGCAGAGCATTTATTAACGATACTCCTGTTGCATTAGCAATATTGAAGAACTTCACAGAGCAGCTCGTTGATTTACATTCACAACACGAAAATGCACTTTTGTTCCGCAAAGCGTTTCGATATGAAATGGTTGATGCGTTTTCAAAATCGAAAGAGGTATGGAATACCTATCGTTCAAACTTTTTAAGATGGCGTGAGATTCAGAATGAGTTGGAGCAACTTCGACTTCAATTAAATAATGAAAAGGCAACGGAAGACTATCGCTTATTTCAATTGAATGAATTGGCACTCGAGGATTTCAGTTCCTTTGATGTGCCTGAAATGGAAGGTGAATTGAATCTTCAACAGAACTCTGGCGAGCTTTTAGAATCGTTACACACCGTTACGAATTTGTTGAACGAGGGTGATAGCAATATCCTTCAGCAATTAAAAATAGCGAAGCAGCAATTGATTAAGTGGGAAGGCGGACATCCGAAGTTGGAACAATTTTCGGCTCAATTGGAATCGGTTATTGCCGAGCTTCGTGAGGTAGATATTGACTTACAGAAGTTCTCGGATTCCGTTATTCTGGATCCTGAACGCGCTTCTTTTATTGAAGAGCGTTTGAATTTTGTGTTCAAGATGTTCAGAAAACATAACGTGAATAGTATTGAAGAATTGAGTGCTCTGAAATTAAAGCTTGAACAAGACGCGCAATTGACAGAAGCTTTAGAGTCGTCCATTCAACATAAAGAAGTAGAAGTTTTGCAATTGGAAAATCAGTGCAAAGAGTTCGCGACGAAATTGTCGCGCTTGCGCATGAAAGGAGTGAAGGAAGCGGAAAAAGCAATTTCTTCTTCGTTGCATAAATTGAATTTGACTCATGCGCAATTTCAAATTGAAGTTACAGGGACTCCTGAACTTCACTTATACGGTGCCGAGAATTTACGATTTGCTTTTTCAGCAAACAAAGGGCAGCCTTTTGAAGATATTAAAGCGGTTGCTTCGGGCGGAGAAATTTCGCGTGTCATGTTAGCCATTAAGGCGGCAACATCACATTTGAATGAAATGCCCGTGCTTATTCTCGATGAAATTGATCAGGGTGTTGGCGGAGAAACGGGTAATCGAATTGCCTCGTTACTGCGAGAAATGTCGACTTCCGCGCAATTGCTTGTCATTACCCATTTGCCACAAATTGCATCTAAGGCCCATCAGCATTTTAGGGTTACGAAACGTGTAGAAGGCGAGACTACAGTGAGCGATTTGCAGGAGTTGAATCTTTCGGAACGCGAAATGGAGTTGGCGCATATGTTAGGCGGAGATCAGGCAGGTGAAGCAGCGCTTCAAACCGCCAAAGAATTAATGCTGCACGTTTAATGTACGACTTTCAAAAACTTTGTTCAGTGTCTGATGCGAATGAGTTGTTGGACGGCCGAATTCTTTTGGTCGACAAACCGCTGAATTGGACCAGTTTCGATGTTGTAGGAAAGTTGAAATGGATATTACGTAGCGAAGGAAAATTTCCGAAGTTTAAAATTGGACATGCAGGCACGCTAGATCCTTTGGCAACAGGGCTCTTGGTTGTTTGCACAGGCAAAATGACTAAAGCTATTGAAGACATTCAGGGCGGCACGAAAGAGTATACAGGTAAGATTTTATTGGGCGCAACCACGCCTAGTTTCGATAAGGAAACATTGCCCGAGAATTTTCAATCTACAGATCATTTAACACTACAGCAATTAGAGGAAGTTGCGAAGTTGTTCATTGGAGAGAAACTGCAGATGCCTCCTGTTTACAGCGCAAAACAAATCGATGGGGTTCGTGCTTATGAAATGGCACGGAAAAATGAAGAAGTGAAAATGCGCGAAAACTTAATTGAAATTGAAACGTTTGAATTGAGTGATTTTGATGGAAAGGAAGTGTCGTTTCGCATACGTTGTTCGAAAGGGACGTACATCCGGTCTATAGCGAATGATTTTGGGCAGAGATTGGGCGTTGGCGGATACCTGAGCGCCTTGCGAAGAACAGAGAGTTTTCCGTTTCGTGTAGACGAAGCGAAGAGTCCAATGGACTGGGTGAAGTTATTTTACCCTAGTTATGAAGCTGTAAATGAGCATTTTAGCGATGACTCGGTGAAAAAGGTCTTTACAAAGGCTTTTTGATTTCGTACTTTCGCCCCCCACTTAAATAATAACACCTTGATTTCCACAATGAAATTGGGTCAATTCAAATATGAATTGCCTAAAGAATTAATAGCTCAGCATCCTTTGCCTCACCGCGACGATTCCAAATTAATGGTATTGGACCGTAAGACTGGAAAGATTGAGCACAAGAAATTTCGTGATTTGCTAGATTATTTTAGCGAAGGCGATGTAATGGTGAACAACAACACGAAGGTTTTCCCTGCGCGTATGTATGGCAATAAAGAAAAGACTGGATCCATGATCGAGGTTTTCTTGTTGCGTGAATTGAACGACAAGAGTCTGCTTTGGGACACCGTAGTAGATCCAGCTCGTAAAATTCGTATTGGAAATAAATTGTATTTCGGTCCAAACGACGAGTTGGTAGCCGAGGTTATAGATAACACTACTTCTCGTGGAAGAACGCTTCGTTTCTTGTACGACGGTCCTCATGAAGATTTCAAAAAGTTGGTTTATAGCCTAGGCGAAACGCCACTTCCGAAATACATTGAGCGTCCGGTTGAACCAGAAGATGCAGAGCGTTATCAGACGATTTACGCGAAGTATGAAGGGGCAGTTGCCGCACCAACAGCGGGTCTTCACTTTTCAAAACAGCTTTCCAAGCGTTTGGAAATTGCTGGAATTCACATGGCTGAATTGACGTTGCACATTGGATTGGGTACGTTTAGAACAGTGGAAGTGGAAGATTTAACAAAGCACAAGACAGACAGCGAGCAATTGATTATTCCTGAAGTGACTGCTGATTTAGTGAATGACGCAAGAGAAAAGGGAAAGCGAGTTTGTGCTGTTGGAACAACAACACTTCGTGCTTTTGAAAGCAGCGTGGGAACGAACAATACATTGAAAGCGTTTGACGGATGGGCGAGTAAATTTATTTTCCCACCGCACGATTTCCAGATAGCAGATAGCTTAATTACGAATTTTCATGAGCCACAAAGTGTGTTGTTAATGATGACAACTGCCTTTGGAGGGTATGATTTCGTTATGGAAGCCTACAAAGAAGCCATTAAGAAGAAATACAGATTCTTCTGCTATGGTGACGCTATGTTGATCATCTAAAAGCACCAAGAAACAAGTTGATTCGTGAAAATTTAATGTTTTCATGAAAGAAATGTTGAAAAGTGTTTGCAGATAAGAAAAAAGATTGTATTTTCGCACCCCCAAATTTTAGGGAACTGACTTTAAGAATAGAGATAAAATGGATACGTTGAGTTACAAAACACCATCGGCAAACAAGGAATCTGCGAATAAGCAGTGGTTGATTGTTGATGCAGAAGGAAAGAATCTTGGACGTTTGTCAAGTGAAGTAGCAGCTGTGCTTCGCGGTAAGCACAAACCATTGTTTACACCACACGCAGACTGTGGAGACTATGTGATAGTTGTAAACGCAGAGAAAATCGCACTTACTGGAAAGAAGTGGGACGAGAAGGTTTACATACGTTACACAGGCTATCCTGGAGGACAACGTTTCGCTAGCCCGAAAGAAATGATGGCTAAGCATCCAACTGCAATGGTTGAGATGGCTATTCGCGGAATGCTTCCAAAGAATCGTTTGGGTCGTGAAGTATTTAGAAACTTGTATGTTTATGCAGGTACTAACCACGAACAAACAGCTCAACAACCATCAGTTTATACTTTAAAAGGATAATTTAGTCAATGGCAACTACTACGCAATATACCAATACTTCAGGTCGTCGTAAGACCGCAGTAGCACGTGTTTACCTTTCAGAAGGAACAGGTAAATTTGAAATCAACGGAAAAGATTACGCACATTATTTCCCAACGTTGGTGCTTCAGTACCGCGTTAACCAACCTTTCATCCTAACTGGAAACGAAGGGAAGTACGATTTCAAAGCGAACATCAACGGTGGTGGAATGACTGGTCAAGCGGAAGCAGTTCGTTTGGCTGTCAGCAAAGCATTAATAGAACTTAATCCCGATTGGAAGCCAGCCTTAAAAGCTGAAGGTCTTACCACTCGTGATCCACGTATGGTTGAACGTAAGAAGTTCGGTCAACGTAAGGCTCGTGCACGCTTCCAGTTCTCTAAGCGTTAATCGCTGGAGAACTTTTTGGAAAGCTTATCGAGCTTGTTTAGCATCCAAACTTCAAAGACTCGTATTTCGGTATGGCTACTTTGGGGTTGACTTTTAGAGAACGTAAACAAGAATAAAATAGAAAATGGCAAAAGTTACTTTTGATGAATTGCTAGATGCCGGAGTACACTTCGGACACCTTAGCCGCAAATGGAATCCAAACATGGCTCCGTATATCTTCGGAGAGAAAAAAGGAATTCACATTATTGATTTGAACAAGACTATTGTTAAGCTTGAAGAAGCTTGCAACGCAATGCGTCAAATCGCAAAATCTGGAAAGAAAATCCTATTCGTTGCTACCAAGAAACAAGCGAAAGATATCGTTGCTGAAAAAGTAAGCGCTATCGGAATGCCTTTCGTTGTAGAGCGTTGGCCTGGTGGAATGTTAACGAACTTCGTTACCATTCGTAAGGCGGTTCGTAAAATGACTTCTATTGAGAAAATGGAAGCTGACGGAACTGCTGCTACCATGAGCAAGAGAGAGCGTCTTCAAATGACTCGTACTGTTACTAAAATGCGTAAGAACTTAGGTTCTATTGCAGACATGAACCGTGTTCCTGCTGCATTATTCGTTATTGATGTAATGAAAGAACATATCGCAGTTGCAGAAGCTATGCGTTTGGGTATTCCAGTATTCGCAATGGTTGATACCAATAGCGATCCACGTAAAATCGATTTCGCTATTCCAGCAAACGATGATGCTACAAAGTCTATCAGCAAAATTTTAGATGTAGCTATTGAAGCTATTGCTGAAGGATTGGCTGAGCGTAAAACGGATAAGGATACAGGTGAAGAAATTCCAGCAACAGCTGAAAAGAAAGAAGATAGAAAGCCAGCTACGCGTAAGCGCACGCCAAAGGCTTAATTTTTTAACGAATTAATTTTTTGAATCATGAATATTACAGCAGCAGATGTAAATAAGCTTCGCACCATGACAGGTGCGGGTATGATGGATTGCAAGAAAGCACTTACCGAAGCGGAAGGTGATTTCGAATTGGCAGTTGAATTGCTTCGTAAGAAAGGTCAGAAAGTGGCTGCAAGCCGCGGAGATCGCGATGCAACAGAAGGAGTTGTTTTAGCTAAGGCTAGTGCAGACAACACCGGTGGTTACATTATAGTTTTGAACTGCGAAACAGATTTCGTAGCGAAAAACGAAGGTTTCGTAAGTTTTGCAACCGCTATTTTGGATGCTGCTATCGCGAACAACGCGAACAACCCAGAAGCAGTGAAGGCTTTAACTTATCCTGGAACCTCTTTAACTATTGAAGAAAGAATTACTGAGGAAATTGGTAAAATCGGAGAAAAAATTGATTTGTCTCAGGCAGCTCAAATCAATGCTGGATTCGTTTATTGCTATAACCACCCGGGTAACAAATTGGCTTCTATCGTTGGTTTCAACAAAGAAACTTCTAACGATGTTGCTAAAGATGTTGCTATGCAAACTGCAGCTATGGCTCCAGTTGCATTGGATGAGTCTTCAGTTCCAGAAGAATTGAAATTAAAAGAAATCGAAATTGGAAAAGAATTGGCTATCAACGAAGGCAAACCTGCTGAAATGGCTGAGAAAATTGCAATGGGTCGTTTGAACAAGTGGTTTAAGGAAACTACTTTGGTGAATCAAGAATTCATTAAAGACAGCAAATTAAGCGTTGGTCAATACGTGAAGTCAGTAGATAAAGATTTAGCTATCTCTGGTTTCTTACGTTTCGGATTGTAATTCAAATTGAATTAGAACTAGAAAAGGGCAGTCTTCGGACAGCCCTTTTTGCATGTAATTTATTTCAATGTAGATCTGCGTTGAGGGGCTGCCACAGTTCGTGGGTCTATTTGAATAAATTCTAAATAATTTGTCTGCTGTATAAGTGATTCCGATTGTATTTTCGCACAGCAAAACAAAAACCATTATGGGTCTTTTTACATCTTCACTCATTAAGAAATATTGGATGGCCGTAACAGGCTTATTCCTTATTTCGTTCCTTGTCGTTCACGCGGGAATTAACGCTATGATTTTCTTTAACGATGGAGGGCAAACCTTCAACGAATGGGGACATTTCATGGGAACCAATCTAATAGTGCGAACCATGGAAATTGGTTTATTCCTAGGGTTGATTCTTCACATCGTAGACGGACTAATGCTTTACTTCCAAAATCGTAAAGCGCGTCCGATTAAATATGCCTATAACAAGCCATCTGCAAGCAGCACCTGGTATTCAAGAAGCATGGCTTTACTGGGAACCTTGATTTTGATTTTCTTGGTTATTCACCTAAAAGATTTTTGGTTGAAGACGCGTGTAACAGGTTTAACTGTTATGCCAAGTCACGTGAAGATCGACGGCGTCATGCACGAGAATTTATTTGCAGAGATGTTGTTGGTGTTCAAGAACCCGATGGCTGTGGTTATTTATTTACTCGGCTGTTTTTCTTTGTTCTGGCATCTGTTTCATGGATTCAGAAGCGCGTTTCAGTCGTTGGGATTGAACCACAGAAAATATGCTTCAACCATTGAATTGGCAGGTTCAGTATATGCAGTTGTGATATCAGTACTGTTCGCATCTATGCCAGTTGCGATGTACTTCGGTTGGGTTAAATAATTCGGATTAAAAATTACTTCCAATGAAGTTAGACGGTAAAATTCCAGAAGGGCCACTTGATCAAAAGTGGACCAAGTACAAAAACTCAGTTCGTTTGGTGAATCCTTCGAACAAGAGAAACATTGAAGTGATTGTTGTTGGAACCGGTTTGGCTGGTTCTTCTGCAGCTGCTTCTTTGGCGGAAATGGGTTACAAGGTGAAAGCCTTTTGTTTTCAAGACAGCCCACGTCGTGCGCACTCTATTGCGGCGCAAGGTGGTATTAACGCAGCGAAGAATTACATGAACGATGGTGACAGTACCTATCGTTTGTTTTACGATACCATTAAAGGTGGTGACTATCGTTCACGAGAGGCAAACGTTCACCGTTTGGCTGAAGTAAGCGCGAGCATCATTGACCAATGTGTGGCGCAAGGTGTTCCATTTGCTCGCGATTACGGCGGGTTATTGGACAATCGTTCTTTCGGAGGAACACAAGTTTCTCGTACGTTTTATGCGAAAGGACAAACGGGACAACAACTTTTGTTGGGTGCATACTCTGCGTTAAGCCGTCAGATAGGTAAGGGTAGTGTGAAGTTGTATAACCGCCATGAAATGATGGATTTGGTTATTGTAGATGGAAAGGCGAGAGGAATTATTGCACGTAACATGGTTACGGGTGAAATTGAAAGTCACAGTGGTCACGCGGTTGTGTTGTGCACAGGTGGATACGGAAACGTCTTCTTCCTTTCAACCAACGCAATGGGATCGAATGTTTCAGCGGCATGGCGCGCGCACCGCAAAGGTGCTGCATTTGCGAATGCTTGTTTCACACAGATTCACCCAACGTGTATTCCAGTAAGTGGTGACCACCAGTCTAAATTGACTTTGATGTCTGAGTCGTTGCGTAACGACGGACGTATATGGGTTCCGCTTCACAAAGAAGATGCGGAAGCTATTCGCGCGAAGAAATTAAAACCAACCGATCTTCCTGAAGAACGTCGCGACTATTATTTAGAGCGTCGTTATCCAGCTTTCGGAAACTTGGTTCCTCGTGACGTTGCGTCGCGTGCTGCTAAGGAGCGTTGTGATGCGGGCTTCGGGGTAAATGCAACGGGTGAAGCAGTATACTTAGATTTTGCATCTGCGTTTATGCGTTACGGTAAAACCGCTGCAACGGTGCAGGGAATTCACAACCCTACGGAAGATCAAATTCGTGAATTAGGAAGGAAAGTGGTTGCGGGGAAATACGGAAACTTGTTCCAGATGTATGAGCAAATTGTTGCTGAGAATCCTTATCAGACGCCTATGATGATTTATCCCGCTGTTCACTATACAATGGGTGGTCTTTGGGTAAATTATGAGTTAATGACAACCGTTACGGGTTGTTACGCCTGCGGAGAAGCCAACTTCAGTGACCA
The DNA here is from genome assembly GCA_044354975.1 of Flavobacteriales bacterium. GTDB lineage: Bacteria > Bacteroidota > Bacteroidia > Flavobacteriales_D > Sanyastnellaceae > CAIZGX01. The sequence goes on along the minus strand of JBIKZA010000018.1, from coordinate 1,171 downwards.
CGGTGCGAACCGTTTAGGTGCATCTGCATTGATGCAGGGATTGGCAGACGGATATTTCGTACTTCCATATACAATAGGAAATTATTTGGCTGATGAAATTAGCACCGGTGCTATTTCAACCAAAACTCCAGAATTTGTAGAAGCAGAGAAGGCTGTAAGAGAAAGATTGGAAGGCTTTTTCAAAACAACAGGAACTGAAACCGTAGATACTTACCACAAGAAATTGGGTAAAATTATTTGGGATTATTGCGGAATGGCGCGTAGCAAAGAAGGTTTGGAATTCGCCATTTCTGAGGTTCGTAAGATTCGTGAAGATTTCTACAAGAATGTTAAAGTTCCTGGAGGAATGACCGGAGTGAACACCGAATTGGAAAAAGCAACGCGTGTTGCCGACTTCATTGAGTTAGGTGAATTGATGTGTTTAGATGCATTAGATCGTAACGAATCTTGCGGTGGTCACTTCCGTGAAGAATTCCAAACGGAAGAAGGTGAAGCACTGCGTGTAGATGAAACATATAGTTATGTTGCTGCATGGGAGTTTACAGGTGATCCATCTGCTCCGAAGATGCACAAAGAAGATTTGATATACGAAAACATTAAAGTTCAACAACGATCATACAAATAAGATGAGCAACGGAAACATGAACCTTACGCTAAAAGTTTGGCGTCAGTCCAACAGCACTGCTGCTGGAAAAATGGAGACCTACCAATTGGGCGGTGTATCTCCGGATATGTCTTTCTTAGAAATGATTGACATGTTGAATGAGCAAATTATTCGCAAGGGCGAAGATGCTATTGCGTTTGACCACGATTGCCGTGAAGGTATTTGTGGAATGTGCAGTATGTTCATTAACGGTGAAGCGCACGGTCCAAACCGCGGTGTAACCACTTGTCAATTGCACATGCGTTCGTTCAAAGACGGTGACACCATTTACATTGAACCATGGAGAGCAGAAGGTTTCCCAGTGGTGAAAGATTTGATGGTAGACCGCGCAGCATTCGACCGAATTATTCAATCGGGTGGATTCGTTTCTGTGAATACTTCAGGAAGAACCATGGACGCGAATGCGATTCCTATTCCGAAAGACGATGCAGATAAAGCGTTCGACGCGGCAACTTGTATTGGATGTGGTGCCTGCGTAGCGACTTGTCCGAACAGCTCTGCTATGTT
>JBIKZA010000065.1:0-13049 GCA_044354975.1 Flavobacteriales bacterium | reverse complement strand
GCTTTCAGCGTTACAAGAACCCCATTCAACTTCAGCAGAATACTTACATTCAGGTTAAACTTGAAGGTTCAGGCGCACCGAAATCCATTTTCATTGGGACATTTATTGTGGGAAGAAACCATACTCTTCCCGTTATCTGCTTGAAGGTTAATCCGAAAGAATTTTTTCCTCCTACTGGAATTTATGATGGAAAGCTTATTCAGGCTGGCTCCAATGCAAACGAAACAACAGGTCCAGGAAATCAGTTCATTGGCAATTCATGGAAGAAGACCCCTATACCATGCTTCGTTCAATTCTTTTACAACAATAAATTGGTTGAAGCAACAGCCTGTCATGTTAAAACCTTCGGTGGATGGACGCTCGGACTTCCGGAAAAATCGCTACACCTTTATACCGATACTCTTGTTGGAAAGAAGGAGTTCGAGTATAAATTTTTCAAAAACAAACCGTACAACGAATTCGAACATTTGGTTTTGAGGACAAGCGGAAGTGATCAAAATTTCACACGCTTCAAAGACATAAGTATCTCTAGTTTTGCTGCGGAACTTATGGTCGACTATATGGATTACCAGCCGGCTATTTTATATGTGAACGATCGTTACTTCGGAATTATAAACCTTCGAGAAAAGATTAACAAAGAATATCTTGGCTACAATCACAACGCTGCCAAGGACTTCACCCAACTGCTCGAACAAGAAGGAGGAAACTCGAAAGATTACCAATCGTTGAAGGCCTTTGCTGCCGCACATTATACCGATTCAAACTTCCCCGAGGAAATTGAGAAGTTGATGGATTTGGAAGATTATTTCAATTACAGCTTTCTTGAAATTTATATCGCTAACGTAGATTCTCGCGGTAACATCCGATACTGGAAAGACGTATCTTCAGAAAACAAGTGGCGTTGGATTTATTACGACGGTGATTTGGGTTGTGCCGGAAATTTCCACCGTCAGAATTTCTTGTCAGAACGAATTAGCCCTGTGCAAACCGATTGGTACAATCCTACTTGGGTCACCCACCTTCTTCGTTTCACCACTTTAAATCCTGACCTTCGCAATCGCTTTATCCAGCAGACCTGTCTGCTCATGAGCACGATCTTGCATAAGGACTCTGTTGTGAATCGAGTAGATCAATTTGCCAACGCCATTTCGCCTGAGATTCCGTACCACGTGAATCGATTTCCAATTGAACAAAAAGAAACTGAAAAAGGTTGGCGGAACCACGTAAGTAATTACAGAAGGTTTTGGGAAATCAGACCCGTTTCTATGCACCGTCATGTAAAAGAAACTTTTGGACTTGGGGACTCTGTGCATCTTCATTTAACTACGAATATTCCGAATGAAAAATTGTTGATTGTCAATGGATCGAAGCTTCATTTCAATAACGTTGAAGGAGATTTCTTTAAAAACATTCCTTTGCCCCTCGCCATTCCAGAGCATTCATTTCCTTTTGTATTCAAGCAATGGAGCGATGGAATTAAAGATAAAAAACGCGTTTTAGATTGTTCAAATTCTCTTGCTATTGAAGCCACATTCGCACATGCGCCTCTTTCTAATCTCAAGGGTAAATTGCACATCCGCAGATTCGGAAGTGAAATGAAGGCAAAAAATCCAATGAAATGGATTGAAATCGTCAATCAGAGCAACGAGCCTATTGATCTCAATGGAATTGTTCTTTACGATTCTCCGAATGGTATTGTTGACAATCTTTTCACGCACAGCGCTGGAGAAACAATTGCGCCTTTAAGCTCAGTCATATTCGTGAACCCCTTGCACACCAACGACATTAGCCAAACACTTCATCTGCCGGAAGGAACAACAATCTATCCCCTCCAATTTCCAACAGGATTTCAAACAGATCATTCATTTTATCTTGGCGATAAAGAGAACGCTGTTATCGACAGTATGTTCGTTCATTTTCCCGACTCGATTTTTACACATGGTAAGCATTTCGTTTGTTTCTTTGATGAAAATGGAAATATCTCGTACGATCGAGTGACGCAAAAAACAAAATTCGACTGGGACGTCAAAGAAATTAAATCGACAAAACAAATAATGAGTAATTTGAGTGAGCTTCCTTTGTGGATTTATTTAAGCAATGGTTTTGCGTTATTGCTTTATGTACTGTTGGCTTTTTTCAAAAAAATAAAATGGCGCGATGCTATTCGATATTTCGCATTCACCGCTCTGGCTATTGGACTTCTTTATTGGGCATACAAGGGTGTTTCCATTCAAGATATTGTTGGGCAAATTTTGAACACCCATTGGATTTGGATTGTTGCAGCGTTGTTGATTGAATATGTATCTGTCATTTTCAGAGGCATTCGTTGGAATCAATTGTTGAAGCCTCTCGGTTATAAGGCAAACACGTGGAATGCCATTCACTCCGTGGCCTTTGGTTATTGCATGAACGACTTGGTTCCAAGAAGTGGCGAAGTAGCGCGTTGTACATTGCTTTTCAAATCAGATAAAATTCCAGTATCAACGCTAGTTGGAACTGTTATCGTTGAACGTGTGATAGACATGGTTATGTTCGGATTACTTCTTCTTTGGGGAATTTTACTTTTGCCCTCTACTTTGTCTTCGTTAATGAATGAAACAAAAAGCCCGGGATTCTCAATGGAGTTAGGGATTGCATTGATTGTTCTGGCAGTTATCGGCATCTTGGTGTTACGCTACATTTTGAAACACACCTTCAAAAACAAATTCATTGAAAAATTCGCAGAATTTATAAGAGGCACTTGGAGAGCATTTTTAAGTGTTGGAAAAATTGAAGGCAAATTCAAATTCATTTTTTTAACTGTCGGAATTTGGGGCGCTTGGTTACTCATGACCTGGTTCAATCTTTTAGCTGTTCCAGGTTGCGAACACATGGGATTGAACGAGTCTGTATTCTTAATGATTTGCGCGAGCTTAGCTATGCTGGCCCCAACCCCTGGCGGATTAGGAGCATTTCATTCCATAACCATCATTGGATTTATTGTTTTAGGCTACGCCGATGAAAGCAACGCTTCTGCATCTTTACTCGGATTAACTTTTGCCACCGTGTCTTGGTCTACAAGAACGCTCATGGAAATTAGCTCTGGACTTGTTGGTTTCTTCATTGTATCATACCGAATCAAATATGGAAAAACTGCTTCAACAAATTAAAGCGTGGCGTGAAGCTGGTGAAACCATTGTTTTTACCAATGGTGTTTTCGATATTTTGCATGTGGGGCATGTTACTTATTTGGAACAAGCTGCTGCGCTGGGCACTAAGCTTATTATAGGCGTTAACAGCGACGCTTCAGTGCGCAGCTTAAACAAGGGGCCTGAACGTCCGATTAACCCGGAATGGGCCCGTGTTTGCGTTTTAGAAGCGTTGCGTTGCGTAGATGCCGCAATCGTTTTTACCGATCATACTCCTCTCGATTTAATTTTATCCATCCAGCCCGACATTTTGGCGAAGGGAGGAGATTACAATCCAGATGAAACCGAAGAATCGAACAAGACTTACATGGTGGGTTCGAAGGAAGTGAAAGCTGCTGGAGGAAAAGCAATTGCCATTCCTTTGGTTGAAGGATTTTCAACAACGAATATTCTGAGTAAGAGATAAGCTTTGGAAATCTTAGCCATCCTCTCAAGTCTTGCTTACACCGTTCTCTATCTTATAGAATCGGCGTGGTGTTGGCCTTTCGCCATTCTGGGGAGCTTAATCTATTTTTACTTATGTCGAAAAGCCAACCTGCAAGGAGAGAGCTGGCTACAATTGTTCTACGTTGGCTTCGCGGTGTATGGTTGGATAAACGCAACCGCAGCTTTTCATCATCCTGTATGGAAGATATCACATCACATTCTCTTTTTATTCGGAGCAATTGTTCTGTGGCAATTACTTTTTCTTGTTTTGAAAAAAAGAAAATCAGCACTACCACAACTCGACGCATTTGTACTGGCCTTTGCCCTTGCCGGAACAGTTTTGCAAATCTTATATGTCGAAAGCAATTGGTACTACTTCATTGCAGTTAATTCCATTTCAATATATACCTATTGGACACGCGGATTGAAGAAAAGCATTGTACTTTACCTCGTCTACCTCGGCCTAAGTATCTACGGAATTATTCAGTAAAATCTTCGAAAAGAAAATCGTTGTAAGGAAAACGAACGATGTGAATTTCGCGTGCGCGATTGTATAAGATTTCGCGAAATTCTTCCACATGTATTTTCTTAGCGGCACTCATGAATACAACATCTTCAGAACCCATGCGCGACATCCAAGATTCTTCCAATTCCTCAAGCGAATAATTCTCAACCGTCTTGGGTGTTAAGTCGTCTTCCTCTTTTTCAATGAATGAATAAGCATCGATTTTATTGAAAGCGAGAATCATGGGCTTGTCACCCGCTCCAATTTCTTGAAGCGTTTCCATAACCACTTTATAATGATCTTCAAATTGCGGATGAGAAATATCTACAATATGCATCAATAAATCTGCTTCGCGAACTTCATCTAACGTGCTCTTGAACGATTCTATCAATTGGTGAGGGAGTTTCCGAATGAAACCCACTGTGTCACTTAACAACAAAGGCAAATTCTTCACCACAACCTTGCGCACCGTTGTATCTAACGTTGCAAATAATTTATTCTCCGCCAACACTTCGCTCTTACTCATCATGTTCATGATGGTCGACTTCCCTACGTTTGTATATCCAACGAGCGCCACACGAACCATAGCTCCGCGATTTCCGCGTTGGGTTGTTTTCTGACGATCAATGACTTTTAAATCTTCTTTCAACTTAGCAATTCGATCACGAATAATTCTTCGGTCTGTTTCAATTTGAAGCTCACCCGGACCGCGCATTCCAATTCCACCTTTCTGTCTTTCCAAGTGCGTCCATAAGCGCGTTAAGCGCGGAAGCAAATACTGGTATTGTGCTAATTCAACTTGAACTTTCGAATGGGCGGTTTGGGCGCGTGCCGCGAAAATGTCGAGAATCAAATTGTTTCGATCTAAAATCTTCACCTTGTGATCGTCGTCGTTGAATAAGTTCTCTAGGTTACGCAATTGAGAAGGAGAAAGTTCATCGTCGAAGATGACCATGTCTACTTCATTCTCGTAAACGAAATTCTTAATTTCTTCAATCTTTCCAGAACCCACGAAGGTTCTGTTATCCGGGTGATCTAGACTCTGCCAATAGCGCTTCACGCAGAAGGCATCGGCAGTTGTGGCAAGAAACGCCAATTCATCTAAGTACTCGGTAAGAACATCTATGTTCTGTCGCTTATTCACTATCCCAACTAGCACACAGGTCTCTTGGGGTTTCTTCGTGTCTTCTAATTTTGCCATCTTATCTTCCCGACAACTTCATGCAGTATGCTGTAAGCGCATCAATTTCTTGAACGGTTAACATACTTTCAAAAGGTGGCATTCCTGCTTTTCCGTGTATAATCTGATTTTTTATTTCATCAGCGGAAAGCTGACTTAATGTAAGTTTTTTTGCTCCACTCATTTGAAGATTTCCTTCACTACCATGACAGGTTGCACAGCGCTTAATGAATAATGCTTGAGCATCCACAGGCCCTTGTGTTTTCGATTCTTCCGAGCACGCTTCGAAGCACAGCGAAAAAACAAAAGCTAACAGCGAATAAAGCAATACGTATATAACCTTCTTACTCATTCTCAATGCATGAATGCCATTTGAGACCAGTAGCCCATGTAGCTCATAGCAAATACGGTAATGAGCAATCCCAATCCGTAGAATATTGCAATTTTCTTCGCGCGCTCACGTCCGTTCGTTGCACGCTTCGCCTTTGAATATCCGATGGTAATAAAGACAACAGCAAGAATCATCATAATCGGATGTTCAACGAGCATCTTTCTCCATATGCCTGCGTCATCCTTCATTACATTCTTTCCAAGTCTAGAAAGTTCAGTCCATTTCAAAACAACTAAAACTATTCCAACCAATAACTGTATGTGCCAGGTGATTAATGAAAACAAAACCAATTTACTTGGCTTCCCTGCAACGGCTTCGTTCTTCTCTTTCAACAATGAAATCACAATGGCCAAAAGTGGAAGAAGTAGTAATAAATAAGGAAGTAAGATGTGTAAATGTTTGAAGCCCGTCTGCATAATTATTAATTTTCTCCAAAGCTAATCTTCTTTTTGAAAAACGCCACATCTTTGTGCCCAAGAAAAAAGCTATGAACAAGATTGTATACAACGTAACGGTAAGCGTAAATCCAGAAATTCACGAAGAATGGATTACCTGGATGAAGGACATTCACATACCAGATGTCATGAGTACGGGCAAATTTCTTCAAAACCGTATTTTACGTGTTCACGGGGAAGAAGAGGGCGGTGTAACCTATGCCGTGCAGTATACTGCAGCCAACCGAAGTGAATTAGATGCTTATTTTGCTGAACATGCACCGCGCCTTCAAAAAGACCACGTTGACAAATATGGCAACAGCGCTGTAGCTTTTCGAACAATTCTTGAATTGCTACACGAATGTTAACAGTTGCTGTTCTTCTAGAAAAAAGACTATTTTTGCGCCACTAATTACCGAGAGACAATTTATTGAAATGAGTTCTACCCTTCAGCAAGAAAAGCTAAACATGCGTGTTTCGCAAATGGCAGAGAATCTTATTGGTTCTGAAATTATAAAACTAGGCGGAGAAATTCGCGACCGAATTCTTCAGGGAGAAAAAATATACAACTTCACCATCGGAGATTTCAATCCGAAAATTTTCCCAATTCCTGCTGACTTGAAGCAGTTCATCATTGACTGTTACAACGAAGATTTAACGAATTATCCTGTAGCCAACGGAGTGGTTGAATTGCGCAATGCTGTAGTTCAGATTTTGAAAGAAAAGCAAGGACTCGATTATTCAGCCGACGAAATCTTAATAGCGGGTGGTGCGCGTCCAATTATTTACGCCATCTTCCAAGCCCTTGTAGACCCAGGAGACAAAGTTGTCTTCCCAGTTCCGTCTTGGAACAACAACCACTACACACACCTTTCACACGCTCACCAAGTGTTCGTTGAAACGTTGCCTGAAGAAAACTTCATGCCGAATGCAGACTTGTTGAGGGAACATATTCAAGGTGCTTCTTTATTGGCGCTGTGCTCTCCTCTGAACCCAACAGGAACAGTATTTTCGAAAGATCAATTGGAAAGTATTTGCGACATGGTGTTGGAAGAAAATGCGAAGCGTGGAGCAAACGAAAAACCCTTGTACGTCATGTACGATCAGATTTATTCGTTGCTAACATTCGGAGAAACACAACACTACGACCCTGTTACCCTTCGTCCTGAAATGAGAAAGTACACGGTATTCGTAGACGGCATTTCGAAGTCACTTGCGGCCACTGGTGTTCGTGTTGGATGGGGTTTTGGCCCTGAGTTTATCATTGATAAAATGAAGAGCATTCTTGGACACGTGGGTGCTTGGGCACCGCGTCCAGAGCAGATTGCAGCAGGAAGATATTTGAAAAACATTTCATTGCTCGACAATTATTTGACTTGGATCAAAGAAGAATTACAAACGCGTCTGAACGGATTTTATTCCGGATTCGAAAGCCTGCGTGAAAAAGGATTTGCCGTTCGTGCTATTCCTCCAGCTGCTGCTATTTATCTCACGATTCAATTTAATTTAATTGGAAAGAAAACGGCTGATGGATCCGTGCTGGAAAACACAGGAGACATTACTTCATATATTTTGAATGAGGCGAAAGTGGCGCTTGTTCCTTTCCGCGCATTTGGATCTTCAGATGATTCGACCTGGTATAGATTAAGTGTTGGAACGGCTTCTCATGAAGACGTTACCCAATCTATTGCTTCGCTAGAAGCAGCGCTTTCGAAGTTGTCGTAATTAAATGTGATGGTATCCTTCACCACGAATAATGGAGAAGGCTCTGTACAATTGCTCTACTAAAATTATTCTGACTAAGTCGTGCGGAAAAGTCATGTCTGACAAACGAATCTGTTCGTTTGCTCGTGCATAGACTTCATCTGAAAACCCATGCGCTCCGCCAATAACCAACACCCAAGATTTGGTCCCCGCAAGTTGTTTCTTTTCGATATGTTTTGAAAAATCAACTGAGGTAAACGCCTTTCCTTTTTCGTCTAACAGACAAAGAAAATCTTCGGTTTTGAGTTGCTTAAGAATAAGCTCTCCTTCTTTGTTCGTCTGAATATCTGGGGTTAGACCTTTCGCAGCGATGTCTTTCAATTCAACATATTCGAACGTGCAGTAATGGGGAAGTCTTTTGGTGTAACGCGCAATTCCTTCCTTCACGTAAGGTTCATGCGTATGACCAATGACCAAGACCTTCACTCTCATTCGCGACGATCTTCTCTGTTCTCTTTTATATCTTGTATCTGCAATGGATTAGCGGCAAAACTGCGATATTCCTTGCGCTTCAAAAACACGTCAGTCGCAGTAAATATAGCTGCGCGCAAAGAGGCCTCATCGGCAGTTCCTTGGCCAGCCAAATCATAGGCTACGCCGTGATCGGGAGAAGTTCTAACTATAGGCAGACCAGCTGTGAAATTTACCCCGCTATCGAAAGCTATCGCTTTGAACGGCGCCAATCCTTGATCGTGATACATCGCTAAAACAGCGTCGAACTTCAAATAAGCTCCTGATCCAAAAAAACCGTCGGCGCCGAAAGGTCCATATACATGAAATCCTTTTTCCACCTGCTCACGAACCACAGGGAGAATCACTTCCTTCTCTTCGGTTCCAATTAATCCGTTATCTCCAGCATGTGGATTAAGCCCAAGCACTGCAATACGGGGAGTTGGAATACCAAAATCGCGCTCAAGACTTTCGCGCATGATCGCCAACTTCTCTGTAATCTTTTCTTTCGTAATGTTGGCACTTACCTCTTTCAAAGGAACGTGGCCTGTTACAATTCCAATCTTCAAAGCAGGGCTCACCAAGAACATTAACACCTTTTCTGTACCGGCCATTTTCGCTAAATATTCTGTGTGTCCAGGGAAATTAAAATCTGCGTTCTGCACATTGTCTTTATTGAAAGGCGCTGTAACCAACACATCAATCTTATTCGACGCCAAATCACTAGCGGCCATTTCCAAACTTCTACGGGCCATCTCACCGCCGAGTTCAGTCGGCTTTCCCCACTCAATATCTCCTTTGAATTCCTTCCAGCAGTTCACTAAATTCACTTTTTTAGCAACCGCGTCTTCTGCTGTTGAAGCATTTTGGTACGTGAATTCTTCCATGCCACCAATTCGTTTCGTCTGCTTAATGATTTCAGCATGCGAATAAATAACCGGTACAATGTGCTCGAGCATTCGGGTGTCGCAAAAAACCTTAATCACGGTTTCAAGCCCAATACCATTCATGTCGCCACAGCTAATTCCAACTTTAACTTTTTCCATTATTCAATGGTTTTCAAACCGAATAATCATTCGGTTTAGTTAGCGTAATTCTTTTTTATAAAATCGTACAACAAACGTACTCCTACTCCTACTCCTCCTTTCGTGCGGTAAGCATCTACCTTATTTTGGTAGGCAGGACCAGCAATGTCAATGTGAATCCATGGATAATCCGTGAAGTGCTCCAAAAACTTTGCAGCAGATATTTGTCCAGCAAATGGGCCGCCTAAATTCTTCAAATCAGCCACATCACTCTTCATCTCTTCACCGTATTCCTTCCACATTGGGAATTGAATGAGTCTTTCCCAAACTTCAAATCCACTGTCCATTAAATTATTCACCACCTTCTGATCTGCGGTAGCCATAACTGCGCTAGCGTAAGTTCCAATTGAACGAACCGCAGCACCTGTTAATGTTGCTAAATCTATAACCAATTCTGGTTTGTATTTCTTCGCGTAAACCAAGGCGTCTGCTAAGATCAATCTTCCTTCAGCGTCTGTGTTCAATACTTCAACGGTTGTTCCGTCGCTGATTGTTAAAACGTCTTGTGGACAAACTGCATTTCCGCCTGGACGGTTGTCTGTTGCTGGCACCAAAGCCACAACGTGAACAGGAAGATTGTTTGCAGCAATTGCATAGATTGCACCTATTACTGCAGCACCACCTGCCATATCGCATTTCATTTCATCCATTGAACCAGGAGTAGGCTTTAAGCTTAATCCACCAGTATCGAATACCACACCCTTTCCAACCAAAACAATAGGTTTCTTATTCTTAGCATTCTTTGGTTTGTACTCCATAATGGTAAACGTCGGCGGATCAATACTGCCTTTGTTCACACCAAGAAGTCCACCCATTTTAAGTGCTTCAATTTGCTTCTTGTTTAAAATTTGAGTTTTGAATCCGGCTACTTTTCCTGCCTTATTCATCTCTTCTGAAAATTGTGTCGCTGTTAAAAACGAAACAGGCTCATTAATAAGCGTGCGAGCCAATTCTGTTGCTTCAACAATATTGTGAAGTTCTAACCAGTCGGCTTCAGTTATTGTAGCGTCAGTAACAAATATTTTTGAAAGTGTATTTTTCTTGTTTGCCTTTTCCTTGAAATACTTCAAGAATTGGTAGTTGCTTAGAGCAGCACCTTCAGCCAAATACCACGCAGCTTTCTCGAACGTACTCTGATTCACAATGTGCAACGATTCAAGATTGGTCTTGTTCACAGCCGCCTGAATTTCAACACCTGTCTTACGCATCGACTCTTTCGCTTCTGCGTTCCAAGTGCCTTCGATGGCAACAAAAAAATGCTTCTCAGTTAATGAAGGCATTAACACGGTGTTGCGATTCACGTTGATTTCGCTTTCCAAATAAGTCAACTGAGCTTTTTCAAGTTTCAATTTCTTAACTTCTTTTTTATTGAAAATAGTTACGACTACATCTGCGTTCTTCGGAGCTTTGTTGCTAATTTTTGCCATGGTATATTTCTATTAATTCGGAATAAAAAAGAGAGCCTTTTCGGCTCTCTTCATTTTTATAATGTTTGCTTTACTTCAACTTCTTCGAAGGCTTCTATTAAGTCACCTTCTTTGATGTCGTTGAATTTATCGATGTTCAATCCGCATTCGTATCCTTTCACCACTTCCTTCACATCGTCTTTGAAACGTTTCAATGATCCGAGGAGTCCGGTGAAGACAACAATTCCGTCACGGATTACACGAACACGGCTGTTGCGACTAACCTTACCTTCTAGCATGAAGCAACCAGCAATGGTTCCAACCTTGGTAATCTTGAACACTTCACGAATTTCAGCAGTACCAACGACCTGCTCTTCAATGCGCGCAGACAACATACCTTCCATGGCCTCTTTAATTTCTTCGATGGCCTTGTAGATAATGGAGTATAGCTTGATTTGTATTTCTTCGTTCTCTGCAATCTTGCGAGCGCTCTGACTTGGACGTACTTGGAAACCAACGATGATTGCATCGGAAGCCGATGCCAACAATACATCTGACTCGGAGATTTGTCCAACTCCTTTGTGAATAATACTTACCTGTATCTTCTCTGTACTTAATTTTTGCAAAGAGTCTACCAACGCTTCCACAGAACCATCTACGTCTCCTTTTACAATCAAGTTCAATTCTTTGAAATCGCCAAGAGCAATACGACGACCAATTTCTTCAATGGTCAAGTGCTTCTTCGTACGAACACTTTGCTCGCGTTGAAGTTGTTGACGCTTCGTTGCAATTTCACGTGCTTCGCGCTCATCTGCCAATACATTGAATCGATCACCCGCATTCGGCGCACCTTCAAATCCTAAGATTGAAACTGGTGTTGCTGGTCCGGCCTCTTCAACCTTACCGCCGCGTTCGTTAAACATAGCACGAACTCTACCGCTGAATTGTCCAGCAAGAATTGGATCTCCAACACGAAGTGTTCCCGCTTCAACCAAAAGGGTTGCAACGAAACCACGTCCTTTGTCTAATGATGATTCGATGATTGTACCTATCGCGCGTTTCTTCGGATTCGCTTTTAGATCAAGCATTTCAGCTTCAAGCAATACTTTTTCAAGAAGCTTGTCGATGTTCATTCCTTTCTTAGCCGCAATTTCTTGCGTTTGGAACTTACCACCCCACTCTTCCACCAAGATATTCATTTGAGAAAGTTGCTCTCTCAAGCGTTCTGCATTGGCATCTGGCTTATCCATTTTATTGAATGCGAAAATCATTGGAACACCAGCCGCTTGAGCGTGACTAATTGCCTCCTTTGTTTGAGGCATTACGCTGTCGTCTGCTGCAATTACAATGATTGCTAGGTCTGTAACTTGAGCTCCACGAGCACGCATAGCGGTAAACGCTTCGTGACCAGGAGTATCTAAGAATGTTATTTTCTTTCCGTTTGGAAGGGTAACGGTATACGCACCAATGTGCTGCGTAATTCCTCCAGCCTCTCCAGACAAAACGTCTGCTTTACGAATGTAATCGAGAAGGGAAGTTTTACCGTGGTCAACGTGTCCCATTACAGTAATCACCGGTGGACGGGATTGCATATCCTCATCGTTGTCCACTTCCTCTGTAATTGCATCTGTAACCTCAGCACCTACGAATTCAACTTGATATCCGAAATCTTCCGCAACGATTGCAATGGTTTCAGCATCTAAACGTTGGTTAATGGATGCGAAAATTCCTAACTGCATACATGCAGCAATAATCTCCGTTGCGTTACGCGACATTAACGTTGCCAATTCGCTAACAGTAACGAACTCAGTCAACTTCAACACCGCATTCTCTTCAATCATGCGCGCAGCTTCTTGTTCGCTACGACGAGCTACTTGAGAACGCTTGTCTCTTCTGTTCTTTGAAGATTTAGATTTTCCACCAACACCAAGGCGTGCAAGGGTTTCTTTAATTTGATTTTGAATATCCGTCTCTGTTGGAGCAGCTTTCGGCTGAGCCACATAAGGCGTGCGAGTAGGCTTGTTGGCGTTTTTCTTATCTATCTCTTGTTGGCGACCAATATCTACTTTCGAAATACGTTTACGCTTGCGTTTCTCTTTGTTTTCTGCAGCAGCAGCTGCAGGTGATTTCTTTTCTGGAGTTGTTGGAAGAATTATCTTACCCATCAATTTCGGGCCGGCCAACTTCTCTACATTCACCCGAATTATTTCCTTTTCAACA
>JBIKZA010000064.1:0-13292 GCA_044354975.1 Flavobacteriales bacterium | reverse complement strand
TATTCTGATAGTTCACTGTCAAGTAGGCCACATTTTCAATTCCATTATGAATATGACTCACGCCTGTTGCGTTTACACTAACAGGAAGTTCATTTGATAAATAATCGAGAACAGATATATCGTGAGGCGCAAGGTCCCAAAGCACATTCACATCTTGCTGTATGAGTCCGAGGTTTATTCGGGTTGAATCGAAATACTTTAATTCCCCTAATGTCCCCTCGTCTTTCAAGGCTTTCATTTTTTCAACGGCACCTGTGTACAAGAAGGTGTGATCGACCATGAGCAGTTTGCCCTTGTCCAAAGCTAAATCTATGAGTTCTTTGGCCTGAGCGACTGTTGCGGTCATTGGTTTTTCAAGCAGAACATGCTTGCCTGCGAGCAGAGCTCTTTTCGCTAAGTCAAAATGGGTAAAAACGGGGGTTGCAATTACAACAGCATCTACTGAAGCGTTATTGAACGCATCATCTACCGAAGTAGAAGTTACCAATGTTGGAAATAATTTGGAAGCTTGGTCGAGTCGCTCTGGCAGGGAATCAATTAATAAATCTACTCTCGCATTTCCAAGAGACATGAAGTTTCGAAGAAGATTGGGTCCCCAATATCCGTAGCCTATTTGCGCAATTCTTATCATGATTAAGGTTTGGCTTCGAAGTTATTGAAAATAGTAAGTCCTACCAATAAAAAGGACGAAGGAAAACCTTTTTAAGAACAAAAAGCAAAGTAATTTTTTTGACTAAATGAACCTTTGGGTTAAGTTGATGTTATAAATGCCTAAACTAAAAACTATGCGCCCTCAAGAGTTCACCATTAAGGACCTGGAGAATTTTTCGGGAATTAAAGCTCATACCATTCGTATTTGGGAACAACGCTATGGAATTCTTTCTCCAGACCGCACAGACACAAACATCCGTAAATACAACGATAGAGATCTAAAAGCTCTTTTGAATATAAGCCTTCTCAACAGTTTAGGTCACAAAATATCGAACATCGCGAAGTTGTCAGATGATCAAATACGTGAGATCATAAGCAAGCATGCACACGGCACAAATACAGAGGAGCATTACTTGCATATTCTTAAAATCTCCATGTTAAACTATGATGAAGAACTTTTCTCGAATGTGATTGACCCGCATGTTGAAGAACATGGACTTGAGAAAACTTTTCGTCTTGTAATCATGCCTTTTTTGCATCAAATTGGTTTGCTTTGGCAGTCTGACGCTATCTGTCCTGCTCAAGAACATTTCATTAGCGCACTTATTCGTCAGAAATTACTCTTTCATGTTGAATCGGTAAAAGTCCCTTTAGAGCAGAACAGACGTCCAGTTGTTCTTTATTTACCCGACCTTGAGATTCACGAACTGTCGCTTTTGATGTTGCATTATATCCTTAAACTTCGTGGTTACCGGAGTATTCTTCTAGGTCAATCTGTTCCAGCCGATGATTTGAAGCAAGTCGCTCAACGTTTAGGTGACGTTGATTTTGTTTCAATTTTCACCACTCATCCTTCAACAGTTATGGTGCCTGACTACTTGAAGAGATTGACTCGCATGTTTATGGACACAGAAAGTCATTTCCACTTCACCGGATTCAATCTTAAGGGAATAAAATCCCCTGACACACTGTACATTACGTTGTATGATGGAATTGACGAATTGTTAAATGGCCTAAAAGATTGATTTTCAATACTCAATCTATTTTGTTTAACATTTATTGAAAACAATTCAACAAATGTTTGGAGAATCGATTTCTTTGTTTAATATTTGCACCATAATATTAAACAAAACAATGAGCACACTCGAATTCAACTACCTCATCGGTAATCATTCAGGATCGTTAAAGAGCTTTGCCTACAATTTCACAAAAAATGTTGAAGATGCAGAAGACCTTCTTCAAGACACGCTGTTAAAGGCTATTCGTTATAAAGATAATTTTCAGGATGGAACGAATTTCAAAGGGTGGTTATTTACCATCATGAGAAACATCTTCATCAATAACTACAAACGTAAAAAACTTCAGAAGACCATTAATGATGGAACAGACAACCAGTTCTATTTGAACTACGGGAAAATATCTGAAGACACTGTTTCTTCTCGAATTAATGAAAAGGACATTAACAAGGCCATTACCCAATTGCCTTACGAATTCCGAACTCCCTTTCAACTTTTTGTAGATGGTTACCACTACGACGAAATTGCAGATTCTATGGGTATTCCAATGGGAACAGTTAAATCTCGCATTTTTCACGCAAGAAAGAAACTCAGCGAGGAACTTTCACAGTTTGCTTAAACGAAGCAGGAAATGTCCATTTCGGGCCCTCTCCAGGACTTCAACATTCAACTTCACTGACTTTGCCGTTTGAACAGCGGTTTCAAAATCGACAAACAACCAGGGAAAACATTGCGTTTTCCCTTTGTATTTCAATTCAAATTGAACTTTACCAAAATATTCTGAATCGAGCATAGGCCAATCGGCCTTGGCATAGGTAACATCGGTGCTGTCAATGAGTATTGAACCGGTTTTGCTCAAGAAACTTTTCAGCTTACGAAACATCACCTTCAACTCGTTTGGAGACTCTGCCAGTCCCATTCCGTTCATGAGAACCAAGACTGTATCGAAGTTTTTCAAAGTCAAATTCCTCCAATCTTCGTTAATTACATTCTTGACCCCCTGAGCAACCGCAACACTTGCTGACTTCGTAGATACTTCTACAGCAGTAACATCGAATCCTTTATTTTGAAGGTAAAGCGAATGACAGCCTGCTCCGCAGCCGAGGTCTAAGACTTTTCCAACAGTCAATTTCAGAGCGGTTTTCTCGTATTTCAACATGTTTCTGTAGTGTCGAAAAAACACACTTGGATACATTTCAGGCTCTTCACTTTTATTAATGAATACACGAATGGGCGTATTGTCATTTTTCTTGAAGTAATTCAGTATTGCAGAACCCATAACATCGTCTCTCATAAAACAAAGATAGTTCTCAAGTAAAATACAATACCGCGGCAACCAATTGCATAACTTTGTAGTCTTGTAGATGTCAAAACCCTATCATGACCAAAAAGATATTTTTCATAATCTCAATTTTGTGCTCGGCAACTGCTGTTGAGGCGCAACTTCAGCTTCAAACTTTAACCATACAACAATACGTTCAGGATGTATTGTTAGGCAGTGGGGTTGCTGCAACTAATATCACATTCACTGGTTGTCCGCAACAAATTGGGTATATCACTGGAGGAAATTCAATAGGCCTTTCGATAGATGGGGGCATTGCCCTTTCGTCTGAAGCTGTTGCCACCATTGTGGATCCTGCATCGACTGCATTTTTGGATGGAACTTGCGAAGTTTCGGGTGACGCGGCACTTCTTTCGATAGCTAATTCTGTTCCTCCTCTCATTGGACAGACTTTTTCTGTTGGAAGTGCGAACGACGTTGCGATTCTCGAATTTGATTTTGTTCCGACCGGAGACACCTTACGATTCAATTACATTTTCGGAAGCGATGAATACCTTACCTGGGTAAATTCTTCTTTCAACGATATTTTCGCGTTCTTACTTTCTGGACCTGGAATAACAGGTCCTTACGCTTCTCCAGCCGGATTCCCGGGAGGAGCTGTAAATATTGCTCAATTGCCGAATACCACCCCACCCCTTCCCATTACAATTAGCTCTGTAAACAATGTGTTGAACAGTTCTTACTACATAGATAATCAACCAAATGTTGGGATTTATTTAAATGGATACACTGTAACATTGGAAGCCTATGCATTGGTCCAGTGCGGTGAAACTTACCACATAAAATTGGCTATTGCTGATGGCAGTGACAATGCATTGGAATCTGCAGTAATATTGGAGGAAGGATCTTTTTCAAGTAATGCCGTTGTAGATGTTGACTTAACGCTGAACGCAGGTGGGCCTGATGAAGAAACACTTTTTGAAGATTGTGGCGAAGCGACATTAACATTCACCCGTCCTGAAGTCAGTAATCTTTCTATACAAGACATGTGCATTATCACATGGACGGGCACTGCTGTCAATGGTGTTGACTTTACTCTCATGCCTGACACAATAATATTTCCTTCGGGAGTAGCTTCAGTTTCTTTTGTTATTGACGCATTTGCAGACGGACTCACAGAAGGTATTGAAACCGTTCACATGGACATCTTGAATTTGGCTGCCTGCAACGGTTCTGGACTTGTGAGTAATTTCGACTTCTTTGTAGCCGATGTTCCTGATCCAATTGTTGTTACTGGGTATCCACAAGACTTATGTCAAGGCGTTACTGCTACTTTGGAACCTACAATTACCGGAGGTTATGGCAATTATGTTTACAATTGGAGTACCAATGAGACTACCCCAACCATTGATGTTTCTCCGATTAATTCGACGACTTATTTTTTAACTGTAACAGATACTTGCGGATGGCCAGGAGGAAACACGAATTTTCCTGTAAACATTCTTGTTTTCCCACAATTAGTTACCAACATTGACAACGGCGACATAACCATCGGATGCAATGAAAGTGTGAATATTACAGCCACAACAACTGGTGGGGATGGTATTTATTCCTATATCTGGACCGACGAGAACGGCGCTAATTTGTTTGGTTGGGGCAATTCACTTTTCTTCGGATCTTGGAATGGACCGGGGACAGTAAATGTTGAAGTTACTGACGGCTGCGGCCTTGTTGCAAACGACCAAATTCAAGTTTCTCTAAACATTCCACCTTTGGCCATAACTGTCCCTGACACTGTTAATGCACCCTGTTTGACTTTCTTCACTATTCCCGCCACTGTAGCAGGGGGAGATGGATTTTATTCATACAGTTGGTACACCAACAATGTTTACGAATGGGACGAGTGGGACAACATCTACGACAATACCGGCATAGTTTCTCAAGCTACAGTTGTAGTTGAAGTCAGTGATGGGTGCGGACAATTCGCATCTGAGGACATCATCATTACTGTTGAAGCGCCCCCATTGGCCGTTACTCTTCCGGCTGCTTTAGCTGGAACCTGCATTACGCCTTTCACAATTCAACCAACTGTTACCGGTGGTGGTGGTACTTTGTCGTATGCATGGACAAACAACGGAACGCCAACAGCGATTAGCGTAAATTACACTTTAACTCCGGGAATTTCTACAACTGTTGGATTAACAGTAACGGACGGATGTGGATCTTCAGCCAATGCGTTGGTGCCTATTACTATTACAAACCCTCCTGTATTCATTGATTTAGGAAACGACATTACAGCAGGATGTTTGGACAACAACTTGATTACTCCAACTATTTCCGGAGGATCTGGCGGAAACAGTTTCGATTGGATTGTAGACAATGCTGTAGTTGGAAATGGAACCACTTTCTCTATTGTGACACCTGTTGATGAGCAAGTAATTGGAATTATTACAGATGTCTGCAATCAAACTGATTCAGACACACTTATGATTTTAATTCCTAACCCACCCTTAAATTTAATAGCTTCTTCAGACACTTCTGTTTGTGTATTGGGCACTGCGGTCTTGTATGCTCAAGCTTCAGGTGGTGGCGGAGGATTCACGTATACATGGACCAACAATAACAATGGCAATACCGCAACATACTCTGATTTAACTTCACCGGGAACCTTTACAGTTACGGCTCTTGATTTATGCGGACAGTCAATAACTGAAAATGTATTTGTGGATGTTATTCCTGTAGACGCTCAATTCAATGCAGATAACACTGCTGGGTATACTTACGACTTCAATTTCATAGACACCCCACCGTGTATCAATTGCAATTATGAATGGCTCTTCCCTAGCGGGGAAGTTATCACAACTCCAAGCGTGAATTATACTTTCGATGGATTTGGAGAATCGACCGTCTACTTAAACGTCACCAATTCAATTGGTTGTACTGCGAGCAATAGCTTTACCATCACTTTTCCACCTCTACTTTACATTCCAAATTCATTCACTCCGAATAATGATGGTTTGAATGATGTCTTCATGGTTCAGGCGAGTAGCGTATTGACTTACGAAATTAGAATCTTCGATCGTTGGGGCGACGAGGTCTATTATTCAACTAACATCGAAGACGCTTGGATTGGCGACCACCGCGGAAACAACGACACCTACTGTCCGAACGACGTTTATAGTTACGTTGCTACTATTAAAGGATTCAATGGAGAGGCGGAAGAGTATAAGGGGACTGTTACTCTTGTGAGATAACTTAACGCTTCGCGATGACACAACACGTTGTGATGACAATCTACGATTGATGACACTGCGTGATGACGCTGCGCGATGATTACTCGTTTATTGCAAGAGTATCTATTGTGCGGAGGATGTCATTGAATATGATTTTTTCTTCTCGGGTGAAATTTTCCTGAGGAGTACTGCGCAAGAAACTCATTGCTCCCAGTTGTTCTTCTTCGGAATAAACGCCTTCTTCTACTTCCAAGATACTGATGAACTCAAGCATGCCTTGAAACCCATTTTTTACAGCTACTTCAACCAAAACATGTAACTGTCCGGCTGCTGAAAAACCATTGCTCCACAAGAACTGCAGTATCTCAACCTGAATTGATTTAAACTTATCATCGAAAAGTGCTTGAACCAATTCCTCTTCTGCATTTTTTACACGCATGGCTGAAAGCATTTCACGCGCTTCTTTCTTCATTGATAAATGATCCGAAGATGCAAGAACTTCCAACAGAGGGGAAATGGCAGATGCCTTTCCATTTGTCTTCAATTGTTCAATTGCATTCAATGCTATTGATTCATCGGAAGACATTAATTGAATGCGTAATTCAGTAGATGATAATTTTTGGCTCACTATTCGTTAGGATTAAAATGAGCGGCGAAAATAGTTCATAAAACGGAAGGATTATTTTTCAATTCGCTCACCAATAAATAAAAACTATTTGTATAATTGTGTAAAGATTCAAACTTATGAAAACTCTTCGCTCTCTTTTAGTTGCTGCAGCTCTTATAATGGGCTCTTCAGTAATGGCTCAAAACATTGTTACAAGCAATGAGGTGAACCTTACTCTTTCATCAACTACAACACGTGAGCAGTTGTTTCAACTGCGCAACGACATGATTACTCAAGGCTTAGATTTTCAGTACACCCCGCAATTCGATGCGAACAGAAACTTAATTGGTATTTCATACTCTGTCCGCGCAACTACTGGCGGATTGGTTGTTTGTCAATCGAACAGCAACGTTAACTTAACTGCTACTTCAGCTCATATTCATTTGGTGAAGCAAAACGGTAAATTCGTAGAACAGAACTAAATTTATTTCCGATATAAAACAAAAGCCGCTTTTTCAAGCGGCTTTTGTTGTTTTTTACTTGGAAGAATATCAATTGAATTCCACTTTCCAAGCAGCAATACCCGCAGTAAGTTCTTTAACATACGTTCCAGCAGAGCTGTACACTTTTACAGTTGAAGGAGAAGTATAATTCGTTTCACTGCAAACCCAAACCTCGTGCGTGGTGGGATTCACCGAAACACCGTTGGATGCTACCGTCAAGAAATCTGTAAATACATTCAATTGCATATCGAAAGATAAAACCGTCGTGTTTGCAATGTAAATTTTGTTGTTTGTCTCGTCCTTCGCCATGCGCAAGGGATGATCGCCCAATACACCCACATCGAATGTCGTGACAGAATTATCCACTGTATACACTTTCGCCAAAGCCGCAGGCGTATGTCCAATAATTTGCGTCCAGTTTTCATCATACTGCGTCTCCCCGCTGCACAAAGCCCACAAATAACCGTTTGTGTCCACTTGAATTTCAACCGGTCTATCTGCGACATTTACATAAGTAAGAACAGACTGTGAAGGAATATCGATAACGGCAATACGATTGTCAATGTCCCATCCACCGCTGTTACACACATACAATCGATTGCCCAAAACGCACATGCCTTCAGGACCCAATCCTACAGGCGTAGAGGCTGTAATGGTATTTGTTGAAAGGTCAATCCATTTCACACTTCCATCTAAACTACCATCGGTAACTGCGGCCATTCCATTTCCGATAAATTGAAACGAACGTGGATAAGTAAATCCTGTAATTTCCGCTTCCACCTTAAAGGTAGTAGCATTCATAACAATGATTTTCGACGTTGAATTCGATATTGCGTAGAACTTTCCGTTCACAACATCGAAATCTGAAATGACATCGCCCAAAGCTGTTCCATTCGCGTCAGCAAAGGGGTTTGAGACTAAAACGCCATTGAGCGTCCAGGTAACACTTCCGTTCAGATTTCCGAATGAACCCTCATTGACTACAAATGCGCCTTGAGAATAGTCTGCAACAGGTTCCTCATCAGTCTTGCATTTGTCACAAGAAACCAGAATCATTGAAAACATGAATAATGATAAAAACTTTAGTTTCATAATTGTTTTTTTTTTAGTGAATGAAAAATTTAATTCCGATTGAGTAGACACGACCCGGTAACGCATATCCCCGCAACCATTGGTATTGAGTGTTCGTTATGTTCTGCACTTCGAATTGAAGGGACAATTTATTCTTGTTGAATTGCCATTCTTTGTTCACACTTGCATTGAGCAAGTTGAAGCTTGGAAGCGCATAGAATCTCGTATTCCCTTCATCGGTATAGCGCTGCGAAACAAAAGTGTCTGAAAAAAGTAACGACCAACTCTTGTGTGTGTATTGCGCAGAAGCGCTCGAACGAAGTCGGGGTGTATAGACCATATCGAATACGCCCGGACTTCCGATGTTCTTCGCCGTCGTGCTTGTCCATTCTGTTCTGCTCGTTAGATTCAACCAACCACCATGTAGTTTTGATTTCCAAGAAACCACGCCTTCCATTTGCTTCATTTCAACTGATTTGAAATTACTCGCCATCCAAATATCTTCAGGCATGGGCAACCATTGGATCCAGTTTGAAACGGAACCTGCCTTGGCATTCATTTGGAATTGAATAGACATTTCATTTCGAATAAACATTTCATTGTCCCATTTGAATTGAATCCATTTAGCTTTTTCCGAGAGCAATTCAGGATTTCCGCCTTGAATCCAATACAAATCATTTGCTGAAGGCATGCGCGATTTCACACTACCAGAAACAGACAATTGTGAGCTCACATTTTTCATTTTATATGGAAGTTCCATTCCCACTTCACCACTTATAATGGGCTTCCTATCTGAGCGCCATTCCGGCTTTACCCAAGAAACCATTCTCAATTTACCTTTTGCTAAATCCTGAATGTATGAAGCCCACAGCGAACCTCCATTCCATTGGACTTGTTGGCTCCAATCGGCGTATTGAAGATTCGTAAAACTTGCGGTAGGATTGACTTGAATGAGGGCTCTGCGCATTTGCAACGATCCGTTTACAAAGGCATTGACAAGGCTTGTTTGAATTTGGCTGGAAGCTACATAGCTTGAATATTCTTGATTGGATAGCGTAAGAGAAACGCCCTGTTTCGACTGAAACTGCATGAACGAAAAAACACTTTTGCGCTTTCCTTCACAATAAAAAGTCGATTGAAATAGGTCGTCATGCTGATTTGCATTCCAGTTACCTACTCCGCCCATGACTGATGGCAATAATGCATAACGACTAACTGCCATTGTGTTGAAGTAATGCGTTCTTTTCTTTCCTTCAAAAACAAGATTGCTCTGCACTCCTTGTGTCATGTTGTTGTTATTCGTTTGACTAACCATAGGGGCTTCCCATTGCTGAATATCTCTGTAACTGAATCTGTTTTCATTTCGCGATTGAAAAGCTCGAATGCTCCATTTCCATCTATCTCGTTTTCTAGAAACAGCCATTCCATAAAAAATATTCTGTAAGGAGTTGACTGTACTTTCAACAGAGATTTCATTTTTTGTGGCAACATTTGATTCTAACCGAAGCGTTGCTGCTATTCCAACATTTCGTTGAAAGCCGCTAAAGTTGCGTTCTCCGAGCGAAGCCGATTGAATAAAGAATGAAGGAATAAGCGAAAGATCCGCCATTCCTAGTGTTGGCGAGTTTAGCACGGCTCCATTCAGTTCAACGGTAACGTAGTTCGAACTCATTCCGCCTAGGCGCAAAGAAGCGATAGATCCGGGGGCTCCGTATGAATTCACCAATCCAATTCCGGAACGCTGAAGCGTTGAGGCAATGTCGAGTGATGAGCAATTCAGCAATAGCAACGAGTCTATTGCATGGAGTTTATCGGCCTTTAAACTTCGTTCCGAAATGATTTCCAAAGGCATAATTTGGACATGCGGAAGTGAGTCTTGTGAAAACACAAGCATAGGGAACAGCAACAAGAAGGCAGCACAAAGTTTTTTATTCATAGTCCTGTTCTCGCTTGGCCCCGAGCGATGATGGGGTTAATACACTTGGCAGGTCTTCTGACTTATCTCTCGGTTGCGCGCCTTCCCGTTTTCACAGTGGCTTTGAGTGGCAATCGTTTTCATTCTTTCGAATGAGAGCTTTACAGCTGCGGGCACAGTTCGCGATTTTCGCGCGATTCCCTTTTCACAATGAACTTCTCCATTGACCAAATGCATGGCAAATGTAGTAAATCTTTGCTTCTGTCCTATTTTTGAAATATGATTCGTTTTATCCTTTCGCTATTCCTTTGTTCGATTGCCTTCACATCATCTGCTCAACCGATGATGAGAGACTCGGTGGACATTAGCGTGCTTCCTGCTCAAGATCAAGCGAAAATAAAATCGATGCGTGCGAAATTGAGCCTTACCGAACAACAAGATCTTCTGATCCCTTCTATTTACCTGTATTATCACGGGCTCATTGAAGAGCAAAAAAAAATCATGAGCCTCGTGGCTGAGCAACCTTCTGTGAATGAAGAAGAGCGATTGAAGGACTTGAACGCGCGATCTGAGTATGTGAAAAGAATACGCGAAGAACGAGATCTGAACCTTGAATTAGTGCTCACTTCCGAACAAAAAGAAATTTACCTCACTCAAATAAAAATAGCAAAACCACAAGTCTTGCACTTCGGGGTGCACGACAGAATGAACTGTCCGGTTTGCGTTTCTCCCACTACTGCACCATGAAAAAAACACACGTTTACCTTTCAGCATTTCTTCTTTCCTGCCTAACTCTTGGATCGTGCGTTATAGCGCACATTCCACCCAATGAGAATCCAGAGGATTATAAACCAGCACCCGTTTCGAATAAACCGACCAGTCATTCAGTTCAGGTGCCAAATGTTGAGGTAAAAGATAGTCAAAGCAAAAAATTCAATGTGAATGTATTTACAGGGACTGGCGGACATGGCCATACTTTTCCGGGAGCAACGGCTCCTTTTGGAATGGTGCAGTTGAGTCCGGATACCCGTCTCGACGGTTGGGACGGTTGCGGTGGTTACCATTACAGCGATAGCATTATTTACGGATTCACGCACACGCATTTGCAAGGAACAGGAGTGTCTGATTATGGCGATATATTGTTCATGCCTACGAATGGACACACGAAAGAAAAGCCGCTTTGGCGCGATGCCGTTGCTTCAAAATTTTCGCATAAAAGAGAACAAGCAAGTCCAGGTTTTTACAGCGTTCACCTCGATGATTATAACATTGACGCGGGATTCACAGCCTCTACTCACGTAGGATTGCACAAATACAAAATGCAACCGGGCGATTCGTGTTTGTTGTTTTTAGACTTCATGCATCGCGATAAGCTCTTGTATTACGATTTGCATTTTTATGGAGATACTGCCATCAGCGGATACCGTGTTTCTGAAGCTTGGGCCACTGAACAGCATACGTATTTCTATGCCGTGTTCTCTCAGCCTTTTGTTGGAAATGACCAATTGATGCAACGTTCGAAAAGTGTGAATGAAAAAGGAGAAACCAAGATTGAACTTGAAATGATTCAAGCGTTTCAATTCCTTTTCCTTCCAACCGAAAAAAATGAATTGACTATTCGCGTTGGAATTTCGGGAGTGGATGAAGAGGGAGCCCAGAGAAATTTATATGCTGAAATGCCTCAAACCGATTTCAGATACAACAAACAAAAAGTAGAAGAAGAGTGGGATAAAATTTTTAAGAAAGCTCCTGCCCCAACTTTATTTCCTGAAGGGACAGGCTTAGAAAACTACCGAACTTCTTTGTATCACTGTTACACTGTACCGAATGTGTGGAGCGATGTTGATGGAAGATACCGCGGCATGGACGATAAGATTCACACGGCTGAAGGTTACACGCGCTACACTGTGTTCTCACTTTGGGACACATTCCGTGCTTACCATCCGATGATGTGCAAACTCGAACCTGAACGCACACAAGATTGGATGAAGACCTTCCTTGAAATGCATAAGGAGCGTGGCGAATTACCCGTTTGGGAATTGGCAGGAAATGAAACGTATTGCATGATTGGATATCACAGTGTACCGGTGGTTGCTGAAGCATACCAACAAGGCATTCGTTTCAAAAATCGTGAAGACGAATTGAAAATGTTGGAAGCCATGATTGCGACAAGCAATGGTCCGCAAGATGAAAAGAAAGCCTATGTAAAATATGGATATGTTCCTGGCGATGAGTTCAGCGAAAGTGTGAGTAAGACATTGGAGTTTGCATATGACGATTTCTGCATTTCACGCTATGCTGAAATGATAGGTGACAAAGCGGTTGCGCAACAATACGCCATTCGTTCTCAGAACTGGAAGAATGTTTTCGATCCAGAAACCAAGTTCATGCGTGCCCGTGTGAATGGCGGATTCGCAACACCTTTCGACCCCTTTCAAGTGAACTTCCATTACACAGAAGCCAACGCTTGGCAGTATCGCTTCTTCGCGCCACATGCTATTCCTGAGTTGATGGAATTGATGGGCGGAAAGAAAGAGTTCGAAACGGAGTTGGACAAACTCTTCAACGCACCCACACAAACTACCGGAAGAGAGCAAGCCGACATCACAGGGTTGATTGGTCAATATGCACACGGAAACGAACCGAGTCATCACATGGCTTATTTGTATGCATACGTGAACAGAGATAAAGTGCACATGTATCGCGACAGCATTATGAAGACACTCTACTCTCCTACTCCAGATGGACTTTGTGGAAACGAAGACTGCGGACAGATGTCGGCATGGTATGTTGTAAGTGCTTGGAACACCTATCCAATTTGTCCGGGTGAATACAACGGTTGGTGGAAAGATTACGATCCTATGCCGGAGTTTAGCACGCAAGGGCAAGGCTACGCAAGTCCATTTCCAATTAATTACAATCAAAAAAACATTGTCCCAGCGCCTATCATCACCGCACCTAATCGTGCCTTCGTTGGCGAGCAAATGATTTCTATTTCATGTTTGAATGGTGCT
>JBIKZA010000016.1:0-40399 GCA_044354975.1 Flavobacteriales bacterium | reverse complement strand
TTTATAATATTAATCCCCTGAATTTGAATTAAGAGTCAAATATTAAAAGAAATAAATTTCCTAATAGAGAGGCATATTGCCAATTCAAGCGTAAATTTGCCACACTAAAAATATACAATGAAAAAAATTATCTTAGCCTTAATGATTGCTTGCACAGCTTCAATAGCTTCTGCACAGTACAAAGTTGTTACAATTGTCGAATCCATTCTTCCTGGAGGACTAGGAAGATCTCGTATGCTTGAAGCTACTACAGAATTGGACTACAACGCTTATACCACTGCTCGTGTAGATGGTAAAGATTCTAAACAAGGGGATATCGATCGCGGTGACATCAAAATTGGTGGCATGCGTGAAACCAAAATGTTGAACTTCTTCAGCATGGTAGGTATCAATTTTCAAAACATTGCCTCAAATGACGCTTTGATTATGTCTAAGCTGAACGAAATGGATGCACAAGGATATGAATTAGCTTTTGTTGCTTCTGGAGTTGAAAGCGATGCTGGAAAGGAAGACGGACAAGGCCTTTTTATTACACGTCTTTATTTCAAAAAGAAATAATTCAATTTAGTTGAATGTTAAATGGGGTCATCGGCCCCATTTTTTTTTGCTTTAATCTCTACCAAGCGTTAGAAGTTCGACTTTCTATACAAGATTACTTTTTTCTTTGGGAAGCTGCAAGAGGAACGAAAGTTCCCTAACGATTCATAGTTTGGCTCGAGAGCTCAAGCGTCTGTGCAATAATTTCTGAAGAAATTCGAGCCTCTTTCAATTGAGTTTCTGAAAACAACAGCAAGAGTTCTGTGGGCATGTTTCCAACCAATTCATCCTTCGCCATCGGACACCCGCCGAAACCACCAAAAGCACCGTCGAATCTACGACACCCGCTATCATATGCCGCTTCAATTTTCGTCATCGCGTTATCGAAACGGGAGTGAAGATGTGCGCCAATAGTGCAATTTGATAGCGTTTGCGAAGCTTCAAACAATTGTTTTATGCTCTGCATTGTGGCGCTTCCAATAGTATCTGACATCATGATTTCAGAGATCCCAAAGTCATTTGCTAATCGCTGAGAAAGCGCTGTAGGGATTTCTTCATTCCAAATTTCATTATACGGGTTTCCAAAAGCCATACTTAAATACACGACAAGCTTTTTATTTTTCGCTTCTGTTTTCTTTTGAATGGATTCTAAAACAACTAAACTTTCTTCAATGCTCTTGCCTGTATTTCGAAGTTGAAAAGTATTGTTAATTGAAAACGGATATCCAATAAATTCAATTCGCTCGTGGGTTAAGGCTTCGTCAGCACCGCGTTCATTCGCGACAATAGCTAAAAGTTTGGTTTGACTCGGGTTTAGTTGATCAAGCACTTGACGCGTGTCTTTCAACTGGGGTATGGCCTTCTCACTTACAAAAGACCCAAAATCTAATCTGTCGAATCCAAGGGTTAACAGGTGATTCAAGTACTGAATTTTTTGTTCAGTAGGAATGAATGTTGCAATGCCCTGCATCGCATCACGCGGGCATTCTGTTAAATACAATTCGCGACTCATACTACAAAGGTATTCTTATTTTATGTTGAAAGGATGGCTTTGTAAATTTTGAAAAGGAAGATTTCTTTTAGTTAGTGATGCTTTGATGATTTCTTTTTTCTTTTTCGAAACGCCTTGACCAATCAATGTTTTTTCATGTTGAAATTCATTCAATAAAGTTGAATCTATTTTGTGTTTTTTTTGTTCATCATTCAACAAGAGATAAGAAACCTTTTTACGATGTCGAAAAGTTCCTATGGAGAAAACATTTTGACTTTCATTCCAAGAAAAATAAGTGGGGAAAGGAATGTGTTTTATCTGCTGGGCAGCTCTGTTTTGTTGACATTTCCACATTGAAATTTTCGACGCGTATTTCTTAGCGAGCGAATCGTTGTTGCAAGCAAGGATGAGCTGAGATTCAGTGCCAATGAGCATAAGGTTCGATTTGTAATAAGTGAAGATTACTCCTGTATTTGCTGGTGTTTTGTAGCTAAAGAAAATAAATAGTAGAGTTAGCGCTCCTGCGCAATGAATAGCCTGTTTCCATTTATATATTTTGACAAGAAAAATTGTAAATAGGAACGCATACGTCGTGAGTGCTTGTTCAAAGTTGAAATTAATTTCTGACAATTGAGCATGCGGCAAATAGTGTATTAAGTGTATGAATTGATTCATTCCAGAAGTCGTGAGATCTAAAAGTTGAGTAATCAAATTTCCGAATATTGGAATTTCAGAAAAGAAAATAAAGGCGATGCCGATATAAAGAATCAAGCTTGACCAGGGTACTAAAATAAGATTGGCCGCAATGAAGTATGTGGGAAAGGAGTGAAAGATGTAGAGTGTAATTGGAAGTGTCGCTAATTGCGCGGAAAGAGTGATGCTCGAAGATGAAATGAGGTAGTAGGCAATTTTATTTTCAGTATAGAAGTGGCGCAGAATAATGGGGTGAATGACCACAATGCCAAGCACGGCAGTGATAGAAAGAAGGAAACCCAGGTTGAAGATGAGAAAAGGTTGGAAATAAAGAATGAGTATAGTTGAGCCTGCTATTGTATTTGCGGTGTTTCGCGAGAGCAAAAAACAATCTGATATTACGAAGAATGAGAACATGCAGCATGCACGAACAACGCTTGCTGAAAATCCTGTTATAGCCCCATACCCCCATAAGAGAGTCATGGCTAAAATGAAAGTTAGCCACTTTCTTTTTTTTCGAAAAAGAAGTTTTAGAATGAGAAGAATAAGCTGATAGATCAGAGCAACATGCATTCCCGAGACTGCGAGAATATGAACAACACCTGCTACGGAATAGTCAACTGTTGTTTCTTTTGATAACAAGCTCGTTTCACCGAGCAGGAGGGCAGAGAGAATGGCGGCAGAAGAGGAATCGGAAATTGATTTGGTGATTTTTTGTTGAAGATGTTTTTGAATCTGTTGCGGAAGAAACTTAATGCTTGATCGATGTTTTGATGAGGATTGTTTGATAGTATCAACTTGAAATTGAAGTGTTATTCCATTGGCTAGCATTTGCTTTTTTTGATTGAAAAGCCAAGGGAGTTTAGGAGGTGAAATTTCAAGAAATGTTCCCTCGGCAAGAAGTTCATCGCCAACTTGCAGGCTATCCATATTCTTAAGTTCTACTAAAAATTCTTGATTGTCAGCTGAAGCTACATATTGGTTCAAACGAAGTTGTTTTTCAATTTGAAATTGAATTTCAACGCGTTGATTTTGGAACGTAGAATTTCTTCGTGTGAAATTATTCACCGTGTGTAATCCGAGAAAAAGAGAGAGAATAAGGATAAATGAAGTCTGTAGTGAAGGACTATTTTTTCTTAAAAGGAACCAAAGGCAACAGAAAAAAACAATAGCGACGGCGTAACAAGTCCAAGCCGAAGTTATGGGGTATTGAAATTCAATTAGAATTCCGACAATAAAGAAAATACAGATGATTACCAGCGGTGATCTTCGAATAAATGCAAACATGATTTTCCGATTTTATTCGGAAAATAGCTTAGAATCTAATTGCTGGAAATTTTGTTTATGCTTCAAAAAGAAGGAAACCAAGATGGAGCCTCGGTATTGGCCGCATAAGTTGGGTGATTTCCAATGTGGTTTTTCTTGTTTTCGAAGCTTCATGTAGTATCCGAAATTCAAATAGAAGTGAAGATGAGCTTTTAGCACGGCCAAGAAATAGGCGAAGTTTCTTTCAGTTAAAAAACGAATCCCCGCAATTCCATCTAAAATCATTCTTCTGAAAATGAAAGGAAGAAGTGCCGAGGAGCGGTGATTCTTCAACAATAAGAAAAGATTGTTTCTGAAATTGAGATAAGTTTTGAAAGAGCTTTGACGATCCAATGTGCCTCCTCCGATATGGTAGACTTTGGCTTCACCGCACACACCGATTTTGTATCCGCGATTTTTTAATCTCCAACACAAATCAATTTCTTCCATGTGTGCAAAGAAGGTTCCATCGAAACCATTTACTTCTTTCCAAGCAGAGGACTTAATCGTTAACGCGGCACCGCTGGCCCAAAAGACTTCTCTGTTTGAATTGTATTGTCCAATATTTTTTTCGAATGCATAGAAAATTCTACCGGCGCAAAAAGCAAATCCATCTTTGTCGAGATAACCACCGGCAGCTCCTGCGTATTCGAAACAATCTTGTTCTGCGTGACTCAATATAATGGGCGCACAGGCAACTAGATTTGAATCGGATTCGAGGTATTCGATTTGAGGCCGAAGCCAATTTTCAGGAACTTCAACATCGCTATTCAACAAAACGAAATAATCGTAATCGAGATTTTTCAAACCTAGATTGTATCCTTCTGCGAATCCATAATTTTTATCGAGTTGAATGCTCTTAACAGTTGGATAAACATCATTCAACAATTGAATGGAATTATCTGTTGAGCAATTGTCAATGACAATGATATCTGCCCCTTGCGAATGAGCAAGAACTGATGGTAAGAATTGCTTTAAGTATTTTGCTCCGTTCCAATTAAGAATAACAACGGCAATGGTTTTGTCGCGGGTCATTTCATTAATGCGGATTGTACCAAAGATCTTCTAATTCGTCGCCGCTGTGTGGATCTTGGTTCTGATTGTTTCCAATTCTTCCCGTAGATGAGGGGTCATTCATTTGTCTCGAACGCACGAGATTTTTCCAATCGAAATTTCTTACTTCATTTGGAATGTCTGAGTGTAACAATTCCATATCATAGTTTAAACTGGTGTTGTAGAAAAGGAATCTGCGGTCCCGCATTCCTGTGTTAGTCGTGTAGTAATGCCAGATCTCGAAGGGCCAATAATCGGGATCGTTATTTCTTACGACACGTGTACTTGGTTTTCCATATTGAAGATAAACACGTCCGCGATCCGTTTCCCATCCTGCCTTAATGCGCGTTCCGAATTCTTTTTGAATAGCACGCACATCTTGATAATAATCGTTCCATGCTTTTTCAGGGTTAATTGAATTTCTTCTATACCAAAATGTGTACATGAAACTCTGACGTGTTCTAAGGTCAGTGTTTTTTAGTATATTATCTATTGTATTTCGTTCAACGCTTTCAGCAATGGGTAAGCACGATTGGATATGAGCGTATAATGAATCGCTATTGTTATAACGCGCAACGAAGGTGTTAGAAATATCGAGACTACTTGGTGGAGTATATGTGTTCTCAAGAGTTTTGTTACGAGTGAATTTTCGTAATTGCGTGCATACCACCTTGCCTTCACGATCGAGCATTTCCAACTTCACTTTGTAATCTCCTGTGAGTAGATTACTAATATCTATAGTATGAATAATCGGAAGAATTTCTTCTGCCTCTGCTCGAATGATTCGCTTAGTGGTTGGAATTTCATTTTGAAGTGCATCTGTTACACAAACGGTGTAGGCGAAACTTACTTGTTTACCGAGGAGTTTTCGAGCATTGTATAGCTCCGCGTAAAGAATGAGTCCGTTCAGAGAAGTTGGGTAATAATTCGATACATATGGAATTAAATCATAACCAGCTTTACTAAAAGCGTTTTCTTGAATGGTATTCGTTAATGCGCTAACAAAGGCAATGTCCGAAAAAAAGCAACCTTCTGAGAGGTGCGAAATTTCAATGGTTTCGGAATGCTTCAGCGGTTCTGCTATTGAATCGTTTGTGTCTGAAATTTCGATTTCGAGTTGATAAATTCCATCTGCTAATGGGAATCGTTCAACAGACATGAAATCAGAAGATGCAGGCAGAAGGCTAGGAGTGCTACTCGCGTTGAATTTTGCGTATTGAAAAACTTTACTTCCTTGTGAAATGATCACATTGCATTTAGCTTGAGCAATGTATTGACCGTCTTGATTTTTGATGGTTTTCATTGATTTTCCTTCAAAGGAAAACACAACTTCAATATAAGGTCCTGTTTCAGAATTGTAAAAAGTCTGATGGTCAATGAACACGCGCACTGCAAGAGCATTCAAAGAAATGACAAGTCCAGAAATTAGTAGAATAAGATGCCTCATAGTTGCAAAGATGCGAATGAAACTAAGAAAAAAATAATAAGAAATTGGAATTGATTATCTTCCTATGACTCTGTGCAAATCATCAATAGCCAGATCCCAGAGCATTCGAGCATCTTCTTCATCTCCTTCATCACAAAAATCTGTGATAATTAATGCGATGTCGTTGGTCATTTCGTCAACTTTAATGCGCATTTCAAAGAAGGTGTCATCGAAACCTTTTTCATCCCATTGCCAGCAAATGAATTGGTTTTTTTTAGATGAAAGAAGTGTAGCTTGACGCTCTTCATCTTCCCACTTAAACGTAAATCGATCTCCCTTTTGGTTAACGGAATCTGCAAACCACTCTTCTAGGCTGCTAGGATTACTGATGCAATTGTAAAGAATGAGCGCAGAACTATGCACGAGGTATTCTATTTCGAATTGAATTTTGCTCATATAAAACTTGTATAGGTGTTTTAAAGATAGGCAATTCAATTAAACAATTCGCAAATAATGAACTATGATTTTTACGGTTCTATCAAATAGGATTTCTCCCAACATGTTTTTCCGGCTTTATTTATCAATGAAATGTTTAGGGCCCTCTCTTTGGCTGCTCCGGAAAAGGATATGTGTGCAAAGTTCTGTTCGCCTACAAATGTGCCTTCAACACGATTTGCATTCACTTCTTTGCTATTGCTGTAGGGCTTACTTGTCAGCGGGGATGATGTAATATCGAGCACACGAATATTATTCTCAAGAGTCATCTGAGAAAGTTCCGCAAAGTGACGATCTCCGGTAAGAAAGATTACATTTTTAATTTTGTTTTTAGCAATAAGTTGAAGTAGATATTCTCTTTCGTCTTTGTAATTCTCGTAATTCTCAAAATCTGCAACAGAGGAAAGAACCTGACTACCAATGGTAATAAGTTTAAAGGAAGCTTTACTTGCTTTTAAGTCTTCGATGAGCCAATTAATTTGTTCTTTACCGAGCATCTGTGGAGCAATTCCTTCAGTTCCCGGGGGAATTCTAAAACTTCTGTTGTCCATTAAATAGAGGTCCACATCGTTGATACTTGCTTTACCTGTGATGCAGTTGTTTTCATTTTTTGAAAATCCGTAATTCGAATTGCCCCACATCTCTTTGAAGGCGGCTAAACTCTCTTTTTTATATTGAAAGGAAGAGTGACTATCATTTGGACCAAAATCGTGGTCATCCCAAACGGCGTATTGCGGACAAGTGGAAAGTAGTTTTTGAATGGAAGGAACTTGCCGCGCTTTTAAGTATCGCGCTTCCATATTGGCTTGCGTTTCGAAGTCGCCTTCGCGCAAATAGATATTATCTCCACCCCAAATCATTGCATTTGGTTGAAGTTCAGAAATGAGATTGAAAATAGAATCAGATTGTCCGTAGGCCCTCCCTGGTCTGTCAAATTCAGTATCGTTCACATAGGTGCAACTGCCGAACACCACGGAGAAATTCGGAGCATCTTTTCGCCATTGCCAAAGTTCTTGGGTGTTGAATTCATAAACTTTTGTTTTAAAACTTTTGCTTTCAAGAAAGAAGGTGTAATGTGCTCCTGGTTGAAGAGAGGACAACACAATTTTTGTAGAAAGGTTGTTTTTCTTCGGAACAAGAAAAAACTCTTTTCCCCCTTGTGAAGTAGCAACCTCAGGAGCAATTGTTGAATATTTAATTGAAATGGTTTCGTTTTCCATTGGCCAATGCACCCATATTTCTGCGTTGCGCTGGCCCACATGTCCAAGCATGACAATTTCAGATTGAGCGGTACATTGGAGCGTAAAAACACTCAGTAAGATTAAGAAGATTGATTTGACAGGCATTGGTCTAGTTTTTTGTTGCTGATTTTCCAACTGTATTTTTCTTCAACATAGAGTCGGTTCGTTTTTCCATCTGAATTTTGTTCGGCTTCATTCAATAAGTAATATTGAATGGCTTTTGCAAATTCAAAAGTCGTATTGGCTTCAATGAGTTTCGATTGATTTTTTTCTGAAAAGGCTTCGGCTGCAAGTGAGGTTGTGATTACGGGGAGCTCGCTTGACATGGCTTCGAGAATTTTATTCTGCATTCCAGCGCCAATGAACATGGGAGCAACGAAAATACGTGATTCACAATAAGCTTTACGAATATCGCTCATCCAACCAGAAACCGTTACCCGGGCACTAGCCAGATTTAAAACTTCAGAAGATGGATTTGCTCCCGCAATTAGCAATGTTATTTCTGGGAATTGTGAAATTAATTTTGGAAGTATTTCTTCAACAAGAAAAATAGCAGCTGCGATGTTTGGCGGATAATTCATGTTTCCTGCAAACACGATATCGTGCTTTTTTGGAAGGTTCAAATTGTTGAAATTTAAGGTGTCTACACCGTTGGGAACAATATCTATTTTTTTGTTGGAAGGAATCGCAAGCAAATTGCGGTCTTGAAAACTAATGATTGAATGGTTGTTGAAATAATCGAAAATGCTTCGTTCGTAGTTTTTAGCACGTTCGTTTTCAACCTTCCAAAAAAGTTGGCGTATTCCTTTCCCTGAGGCAGCTCTTCGCATAGCTGCAGCGCTGAAGGCATCCATGTAGTCAATTGTTTTTTCAAATTGAAAAAGATCTTTGACGTATTCCGAGGTTCGAATGAGCTGACAGTATATATGTTCGGTTTTGAAGTTCTGAATGATGGTTTCAATTTTCTTTTTGTTTTTCCATTCAAGAAAATAAGTAACCTGAAAAGGCAACTTGTGAAAAAGAGCGAAAAACATTCGGAAAGGAATTTTCCATTGAGCAAGTTGAATAATGTGCAATTCAGAAACCATTTCTTTAAGCACGGAAGTATCAATTTTCTCAGTGGTTTCATTCAAGCAAATGAGACAAATTTCATGTGTTTGTGAAAGATGTTTTATCTGATGAAAGATGCGAAGTTTATCTCCTTTTTCCAACGGATACGGAATGCGTGATGTGAGCACTACGATTTTCATCTTTTCGGAAGCGATTTAATGAAATGAACCAAGGGTTGAGCAATTTTTGAGCTGCTATACGATTCTTGCATGAATTGCTGCGCATTGTTTCCGATTCTTTCGCGTTCATTTGGATCTTGCAAGGCGCGGAGCGCAGCCACCCACTCTTCAGAAGTTTCGGCGAGGTAGAATTCTTTTCTATCCTCTACATCAATGCCTCGAATTCCTTGCTCAGTTGCGATAACAGCCATACCCATTGCGAAGGCCTCAAGAATTTTTATACGAATTCCGGATCCAGATTGTAAAGGAACAATCATGATTTGAAAATTACGAGCGAAAGCTTCTGCACTTTCAACTTCGCCCCATGAAACTACTCCTGGTGTTTTATTGTGGTGAAGGTTAGCTGGCATTTTTCTTCCTGCAATATGAAGTTCGAAATTTGGAAACTCTTCTAAAATAGCGGGTAGTGTGTTTTTAATAAAACTAGTTATCGCTTCAATATTTGGAAGCCAATCCATGGAGCCAATGTGGTAAACCTTCAACTCATGTCCATGCATTACTTCTGGCTCTTGAATGGCCATGGCAACAGGCAAGAGATACGACGGTTTTAGAGATAGGGCTTTGGTAAATTGAAGGTCTTCGTGGCAAATACAAGCAATGCCATCAACGCTTCTCCATGCTTCTATTTCAGCTTTGTAAAGTTTTTTACCGAGGTAGGAGAGGTAAATTCTTTTGAAGAAATTCTTTTCACCGACAGCAAGCTTGTTCCAAATTTGGTGCTCAATATTGTGTGATCGAAGAATAACTTTCGTGTTAACGTTTCTTCGAATGGTTGGCAAATATGGGGTGGTGAAAATGCTTTCAAGAATGATACAATCGTATTTTTCTTTTTGAAGCAGTCGCGTTAAACGAATATCTACATCTACTGAAAAGAAACGACTGAGATTGTAAGGATCACGAGTCATGAAGTTGCAATACACATCCACGAAATTCATATTGGTGTCAACATAGACTACTTCGATGTCTGTTTTTTGCACATATTCTTTGGGCATGGTTTCAGGAAGAAAGTCGTGCTTATCAGTGAAGAGTGTAAAAACTTTTACGCCATGCCTCGCTTGCATGAGACCTGTTGTTAAGGCGTGAAAAGCGATGCATCCGCCGTCTGTTAGTGGAAGAGGAGGTTTTGGGCAAATCTGAAGAAATTTCATGTTGTTTCAGATTTGTTTTTACCTTCTTTCTTCTTGAAGATATTCCAATGCCATTTACCTTCCATTCGTGCTCGATAGGTAATGAAAAGACCCATTGGCAAGGTTACAAAAGTTGCTAACCACATTCCAATATAAGGTTCGAGAATGTTGCTCTTGGTCATTTTCTCACCAGCTATGGTAAGCATTTCAAACAGAATGAAAATTCCAAGTGCAAGAATTGTTGGCCAACCGAGGCCCCCTTTTCGAATGATTGCTCCGAGCGGGGCCCCAATGAAAAACAAGATTATGCAAGAAAATGCCAACGTGAATTTTCGATGCCATTCGATTTTATGTCGGTTAATGAATTTCGTTCTATTCAATAATTCTTCGTTCATACCCTCTAACGTTTTTTGTTGCTTCGCGTTATTATCTAAAGCCACATTTTTAGCGCTGGTAATCGAAGGTGTCTTCATGTCTTTTTGTGCAGTGTTACTGCCTTGAAAATGCTGTATTGCAATAGCTAAGCTATCGCGTTGGATCGCAAGACTGTCAATGGTTTGATCGAGTTGGGCTACCGTCATCATTTCAAACGAATTCTTGAAAATCTCTTCATCATTATTTTTGAAGATGAAAGAACTCAAATCAAGTCTAAGAACCATTGTTTCAAAATTCCCTGAAACTAAGGGCATGTGCTTAACAGGCTTTTGCGGTTGCATAGCGCCTTTTTTCGGTCTATTGTTTTCTTCTTTTTCTTCGTAGGTAACTCCGTTCTTCAACGTTAAAATTAGAAACCGTTTGTCTGCGGTCTCACTCATATCACCCTCCTGTGCTCGAATTACAGTGCGATTGCCTAAATTCTGATTTCTGTGATCATAGATTAGCACGTCTTTCAAAACACCTGTTTCTATGTTTTTGTCCATCACTCGAATGCTAATTCCATCAATGCCGTTGTAGAAAACTCCGCTTTCAAGATTTAATGTTGGACGTTGTTGGACAATGCTGTAGAGCAGAGTTCTAAATTTTAAGTTTGCAATAGGCCATGCGTTATTCGCAAAGACAAATGAAAAGATGGATAAGGCGCACATGAAAACGACAAGTGGACGTAAGATTCTGCTCAGAGACATGCCAGCGCTTTTCATAGCGGTGAGTTCATAGTTTTCAGCAAGTGTCCCAAACGTCATAATGCTGGACATGAGTATCGCCAGTGGAAGGGCCATATTTACAATTCGGGCGCTTGCGTATACAAGCAATTGCAAAATGGTTAATGGGTCAATTCCTTTTCCAACTAGATCATCTAAATACACCCAAATGAATTGCATTTCAAAAATGAACATTGCAATTAAAAATGTAATAATGAAAGGACCAATGTAGGCCTTGAGAAGTAATCGTGATATTTTAGGAAGTAGAGTCAAGGAAGCAAAAATACTGACTATATTGCCACCTCAAATCTGCAAAATGAAAAAACTATACTTTTTAGCTGCACTGTTTGTTTCAGTGCAAGTAATGGCGCAAGAGCCAGCTGGATTCAGAGAGTCGAACGATTCTTTCAATACTCGATTGGAGCGTATTGAAGTAGCCAACTTAACCGATGGTGAATTGTGGGCAATGGCCGATGAGTCAGAAAAAAATGGAACACTTCCGATTTACGGAAAGATTGTCGAATATCCAATGAATGCCCTTTCTGATGGCGTGTGGACTTATTTTCCTAACGGCGATAAAATGTGGCAATTGCGTGTTCACAGTCCAGGAGCATTGAGCATGGATGTGTTTTTCAAACAATTGTATTTGCCAGAAGGAACTTCGTTGTTTGCATATACCGCAGATCGCGAGTGGTTTGTGGGGCCATACGATAGTGAAGAAAATTCAACTTCAGGGAAATATCGCACCCCTGAGATTTTTGGAGATGATGTGGTTTTGGAATATTACCAACCTTTCGAAGTGATGGAGCAGCCTGTTCTAAATATCCGTGGCTTCGGACACTACTTTAGATTTGTTCATGACGATCGTTTTGAACGCGCATCTGATCCATGTGAAATTGATATTAAATGTCCGGAAGGAGACGAGTGGGCAGATGATATGCGAGCGGTTGTTAAATTAAGTATTCCTGCGGGAGGTGGGGTGGGCTTGTGTTCAGGTACATTGGTAAATAACACCTCTTACGATTGTAGAAAATTTGTTTTAACAGCAATGCACTGCACCGAATCTTCGTCGACCTCTGATTTTGGAAATATTGTAGTTCGCTTCAATTACCAGAAGAGTGCTTGCGGAACTGGAATTAGTTCATCTGCTCAGCAGAAAACAGGGACTACTCGTTTGGCCGATTCGAACGATGGAGGCGGGGCTTCAGGAAGTGATTTCTGTTTGTTGGAAATGACTCAGGCTATTCCTGCTACTTGGCCGGTTTATTATGCTGGATGGAACGCGAATACATCTGCGCCAACGGCATCAACATCTGGATGGAAGGCCATTTGCATTCACCACCCTGCTGGAGATGTGAAGAAAATTTCTACTGCTGGAACAGTTTTTTCAGGAACATGGCAAACATCGGGACATCACTGGAAAGTAAACTGGATTCAAACTGTAACGAATTGGGGAGTAACAGAAGGTGGATCATCAGGATCACCGTTGTTTAACAAGGACCACCAAATTATTGGAACACTTACGGGCGGAGGTTCATTCTGTGATGCGCAAACAGCACCAGATTATTACGGTAAAATGGACAAGCACTTTACGAGCAATCCGAATCCAGCGAATGAAGATTTAGTGGATTGGTTAGATGCTGCCGGAACAGGACTTCTGGCAATTGATGGATCTTACACGGGAACGGGAGCTGTTCAACCTTGTTTTGGGGTGGTAGGAGTTGAGGAGAGCGTTTCTTTTCAGGAGCTGACGATTTTCCCCACGCGTGTAGAAGATAGCTTCATCTTGACATGCCCACGTTTCGATTTGTTGAAGGAAATCCGCATTTATACGCAAGATGGAAGGTTGGTTGAAAGTTTGAATTTAAATGCTTCATCAACAACGATTTCTGCGAATGCATTTGCAAGTGGAATGTACTTTATTCAAGTGGTGAAGAAAGATGGTTCTTCCTTCAACAAGAAATTTGTGAAATTGTAATGTTATTCGAGTCCTTTCCGAAATCGTGGAGCGCTTTGCTTCGTGAGGAAGCACGAAAGGACTATCTATTTTCATTAGAGAAAAAGGTCGAGGAAGCATACGCTTCCTCGATTTGTTTTCCACCTAAACAAAAAATCTTTGAAGCTTTCGCATTGTGCAAGCCAAAAGATGTCCGCGTTGTCATTCTTGGACAAGATCCATATCATGGCACAGGAGAAGCGCACGGCTTGGCTTTCAGCGTTCGTCAAGGAATAAAGATTCCGCCATCTCTTCGAAACATAATCAAGGAATTGGAGAGCGAATTCGGAATTGACTTAACTCGAACTACCGATCTAACATCGTGGGCAGAGCAAGGTGTATTGTTATTGAACAGCGTTTTAACGGTGGAAAAAGACAAGGCAGGCAGTCATTCGAAATGGGGATGGGAAGAATTTACCAATGCCACCATTGAATTGATTTCGAAAGAAAACGCGCATGTCGTATTTGTTTTGTGGGGAGACTATGCGCGGAAGAAAAGTGTTTTAATTGACATGTCGAAACATGCAATTATTGAGAGCGTTCATCCTTCGCCGCTTTCCGCTTATCGAGGTTTTTTCGGAACGAAGCCGTTTTCGAAAGTGAATAAGCATTTGGGCGCTTGGGGCCTTGCTCAGATTTCTTGGTAGGACGCACTTCGTTGTTAGAACTACGTTGTTGGAACTATGTTGTTGGAACTACGTTGTTAGAACTACGTTGTTGAAAGTCTGAATTGGATCAATTTCGCTTCTTATACAACTTATTCATAAAAATCACATGAGGAAAGCTTACGCATGATATGAAAATAAAG
Source organism: Flavobacteriales bacterium (assembly GCA_044354975.1). Lineage (GTDB taxonomy): Bacteria > Bacteroidota > Bacteroidia > Flavobacteriales_D > Sanyastnellaceae > CAIZGX01. The sequence continues at coordinate 26,299 of JBIKZA010000016.1, read as the reverse complement.
AATATTCCCCAAGCACTGTATGCCGTGTTGATTTGATTTTGAAGGGAAGGCCAGATTGCGAAAAACAGAAACAAAATGAGCCAAGCTCCAAGATGAAAAGGCAGTGAGTGAATCCAGATTTTTTTGTTTTCAAGTTGAAGGTGCTGCTTGAGATGTCCCCAACTTGTTATGCTATGTTGACCAATAAAATACGTTCCAAAGGCGAGTAGGAGTGGAAGTTGGCTTGAAAGTAAGAGCCAACAAACGGTGACAATCATAGGACTGTTTCTTTTCCAAATAGCAAAGAATATCCAGGGCACAATCGCAAGTGGAGATATAGATATTGGGAAGTCAAGGCCTGCGATGTATCTTAAAATTCCAGTTGTTTCTGCTTGGTGTGTTCCTAATATGTAGAGCAATAGAAATGCTCCCCAAGGTATGTTTAGGGTTTTAGGCAGGGACCAATGTGTTACATCGGCTTGACCAAAGTGCCAAGCTGAATAAGCTAAAAAGACTATAAGTGCTAGAGTAGGAGCAATCAACCAAAAGAATCCAATGATTGCCATGAGGGCTATGTATTTCGCTATAAAGCCCGGTGCCTTGCGATAGTCCCAAGATTTCGATTCAATTAAATGATCAACCGCGCCATGGGGTATTCCAACGCAGATCATTCCAATTAACAATGCTGTGAATCCTACAATATTCTGTTTTTCGGGAAAGTCTGAAAGAAGAAATAAAATGCAAACGAAACAAAGAATTAAAAATGGTCTGAATGCTTTGCTTTTAACGAAGTATAGCCCTAATGCTCGGAGAAATATTCCTATAGGAAGTCTGCTAAAAATTTTGATATCTTCTGAAATCGTTGTTTTCTCGTCAAGGAATTTCAGAATAAGTTTCGTTTCAATCTTTGAGAATAATCGAGAGAATATTACTTTTCCATAGGAAGGCCATAGATGAAGAATAATAAGTAGCAGCGAATCGTAAAATGCAAACCGACCCTTTGAAACTTTTTCATGCGTCCGGTTGGTTGATAGTTTCAAATGACCTTTCTGAATACATTCAGAAAGGTCAACCGCTTGGGCGTACATATTCTTGAAAGCATACCCCGTGCTTGGTTTGAGGCAGTAGTTTCGTGCACCTAGATTAATTATGTTTTCACTTCCATAACTGTCCATTGAAGCGTTGCTCATAGGAATGCACCCTTGCTCAACTCCAATTTTTTTATATGGCCCGAATTGATTTTGTAAATAGTCTTGAATTATAGCTTCGGCTTCTGTATTTGCGATGATTTCTTTACCGAAACGGGTTACTTCAATAAGAGCAGTATTGTCGGAAAAAGGCAAGACATAGACAAACTGAGTGAAGTTGTTTTGATCAATGTTGAAATCCATCATGTGAAAGGATTCAACATCTAATTTTTCATTGGGGAATTCAACAACCCATCCGATAAAGCTCTGAAATAGGGTTGTTTGGGTCCATTCGGTTTTTTGTAAAGTAGGTGTTCTAGAATCAAATATGTAATTAGCGTATTTTTTTACACCACCAATTGTAGCGAAGTTTCCGAGATTATCGCTACCTGTTTCCGTTACTTTAGTTCGTAAGTATAGAATGTCGTGCCTTTGAATAAGCTCATGAGCTTTTTCAACTAGGATAGAATTAGGTATATGATTATAAGCTGTTGGGTGCAGGTGTTCTTGCTTCCCATTGTTCAGTTGAATTTTATTCCAAGAATGCTGAATAAATGGGGCAAGATTATTTTTGAGTTCACCATGCTCTTCTGTCCAGAAGCTAAAATTTTTGTTGTTCGCAGAGTCTTTTTCTGGGTCTGCAATTAGAATGGTTTTGTTTTTTAGGAGATTTCGTTTTTCAAGCTCAAGGAGCACAAGTGAAGCAGATGCTCCTTTTCCAGCAAAGATGTAATCGTATTGTTCTTCAGCGACCATTTTTTGACGGTATTAATCTGCTTTGAGAGATAGAACTTGATTATAAAAAAAAGGGCGTAAGTTTTGTCACTTACGCCCTTTCTAAATTCTATTTTTAGTAGAATAGATTTACTTAGTCTTCTTTACGCGACAACGCATAAATTACTAAACCAAATCCAATTTTGTTAATCGCATCTGCAATGTTGTAAACGATGTCCATAGCGTGCAATGCAGCCTTTGGATCAGCAACCAACTTGATTCCGAATAATCCACCTGGAGTTCCTAAGATATATCCTAATGGATAGATAGCCCATCCAACTAATACGAACCAAGCAAGAATACGAGTAGCTTTAGCAACTTGTGGACCTGCAGTTTCAGCCAATTTAGATACTTCACCAAACCATACTAAGTATGCAATGTAGAAGTAAGCTGCTCCTGAAAGAACACCCCATAGAACACTACCGTCTCTGTCTAAAACTTCTCCGATGTAACCAGTAACTAACATTACTAATGACGCGAAGATTAATTTCCATAACAAAGCAATTTTAGCACCTGCTTTCTTAGTGATTAAGTAAAACTCAACACACATCAATGGAACAGTAAGGATCCAGTCAACATATCTGAAGAACGTTGGTGATTCACCTGTCTCCAAATTGTAACCTCTCATGTAGTAGTAGTGCACTGCTGCAATGAAGGTAATAAGACCAGAAACCAGAACAGACGTTCTCCACTTTGGTGAAGTGTTGTTCAATTCAAAAAAGAAAAATACTGAAGCGGCCATCATAGCCATCGTACCGATGAAGAACGTAAAAGCAACATAATTGTCACTCGCAATTGTACCCATGTGTTCCATAAACATTTTGGTTAGGTTTTCTTACTCTTATGGATTTTCAGATTCTCCGCGTTGATTATAGTGGTTTCTGCCTCCACGATGATGACAACAATTATAGCATAAACTTGTTTAAACAAAAACAGTTTTTTTTTAAAAAACCTGTTAAATTTTATTTTAAACCAAATCGTTTTTGGGTTGTTTGAAAATAAATTATGACTTAACTGAATGAATTTAAATTTTGTAGCTTTAATAGAGCGATTTGAGAACATAGATCCCATTGAGTGCGGGAAATCGCGTAATTACTTATCTGGAGCAGTAACTGGCTTAGCTCCTTACATATCAAGAGGTGTGATAAGTACCAAGCTGATCTTTGATTCTGTATTGAAAAGAGGGTACTCTGTTGATGAGGTTGAAAGTTTCCTTAAAGAATTAGCTTGGCGTGACTATTGGCAGCAGATTTGGATTGCCAGAGGATCTGAAATTGATTCAGATATCCGGAATCAACAACCTCGGGCAGACAGGAATGGTGTTCCAGTTAATATTATAAATGGACAAACCGGTATTGAGGCTATTGATAAAGGAGTTTCCGAATTTTACCGAACGGGTTATCTACACAATCACCTGCGGATGTACGTAGCATCGTGTGCGACCAATCTAGGGAGATGTGCGTGGATTCAACCGGCACAATGGATGTATTATCATTTGTTAGACGCCGATTGGGCGAGCAATGCTTTGAGTTGGCAATGGGTGTGCGGGGCGAAGAGTAACAAACTCTATTTCGCGAATCAGGAGAATATCAATAAGTATTGCAACACGAATCAGACAAAAACTTTTCTAGATGTTTCCTATGAAGAAATTGAGACATTGGGAATCCCTGTTGAATTAAGAGATTTGGAAACTTTTCAATTGAAAACGGAACTTCCGCATACATCCTTCCCAACATTGCAGAATGGAGAGACTTGCTTCATCTATAATTTTTATAACCTAGATCCTATTTGGAGAAAAGAAGACAAAGGCATTCGTGTTCTATTGCTAGAGCCTTCGGTATTTGAGAAGTACCCTGTTTCCGAAAAGAGTATTCAATTTTGTATTGATCTAGCGATAGAAAACATTCCGAACATTCAAATCTTTGTCGGTGAGTTTTCAGATTTGCAAAGTATTCCCGATGTGAAATTCATTTTCAAAGAACATCCGTTGAATACTTATAATGGAATTCAAGATGAACGAGATTGGATTTCGAATGTGAAGGGGGAATACTCTTCGTTCTTTTCGTTTTGGAAAAAAGTAAAGAAGGAGCTGCAATGAAGAAAACAAACTTACCCACTAAAATCTGCATAGTATGCGGACTACCTTATTCTTGGCGAAAAAAGTGGGAGAAGAATTGGGAGGAAGTGAAGTATTGCAGTGAACGTTGCAGAAGGTCGAAAGGCAAAACGTAGACACCTTGTAAATTCAGCTTATAAAACTTCTTCCAACTGTTTTGCATGCTGCTCTACTTGGTGTTGATTGAAGTTATCCCAACGCGGAGCTTCTTCACTTTTTTCGTACAGGAATGATTTCAAGTACTCGCTGTTGTCGTTGTGTAATTCATGAAGTAACTGAAGAATTTGGAAAAAGAATTCATCCAATCGATTTGAATTGTTCAATGAATCTCTCTTATTCAAAGGGATTTGAAACACATTCATCATTTCACTTTTCTCATCTTCAGTCATTTCGGATTTAAAACCTTGCGTAAGCGTTTTGAAAACGAGATTGTTCCAAATGGCATTGTTCGAAGCCCATTCAACTTCATCTATATGCTGGGCATGCTCGGAAATTAAAACGATAGCGTGTAATACCTCAGGAAGATAATCGGTAGGGAATTCATCGAAGCTTCGGAATTCGTATCCGCTTTGATACAATTTTTCTCTGTTGAAATCGAGTCCAACATCGGAAAGCAATTCATAGCTCAGTTCAGATTCTATGCGGTCTCTCCACCAAATGTTTTCTTCTTTTTTGAATGTCAAGAGTTTTCGAAATTCATCAACAGGGTAAGTGAGGACTTTGCCTTTTGGCATTGACTTGTGGTAGATGCCAACGCCAGTATATCTCGACATTGCGTTGCGCATAGAGCCTCCTGCAAACTTTTCCTCCATTCCGAACTTCTCATTGATAACCGACATAATATCGGGGCTTCCGAGTGTTGCAATGAACAAGGGTTCGAACCACTGCAGCAAATAAATGGCTTTGTGGTGAGCAAGGTCGAATGCTGCGTAATCAATGATTCGACTGTCTTCCGTTAACGTAGGAAGTGTAATGTGAAAATGAAAGGTGCCGTTGTTGAAGAGCACTAAGTTTTTTTGATTCGACATGAACATGTTTATGCCGATGTTGTATTCCGGATAAGTCAAATTTCCGAGAAGAATTTTTGCTTCGTTGAGCTTTTCAAGGAAAAGTTTCTTCGTTGCTTTTAATTCATTGAAGGATTCTTGAATGGTTCTATTCTCATAATATTTTGTAACGAATTCAATGGTGTCTCCGTCGAAAATAATAGATCCCATGGGATTGTTCTTTTGCGTGAGCATGCTTTGAATTTGATGCGGTTGTTTCTCAAGGAATAATTCAAGAATTGATTTCCCAGAATAATCGGGGTTGTCTAATAATGGTGGCGCCGATTGTATTGTCTTATGTTGAAAATGAACGTCGAGTTTTTCTAGTGAATGACTGTTCATCATTTGGCTAACGAGGTAGTTCTTACCAGAGTTAAAGGCAAGTGATAAGACCTTTTCCAGACAGCCTTCTTTGTAGCATTTCAGATAGTCGAGGCTATAGCGTTCTCGACCCATTTTTTCTTGAATGAACTGTCCGGAAACAATAAGCGATTCTTCGAATTGCAAGTACGTTTCGTTTTCTAACCCAATGCCCCAGAAGTGTTTTTTGATTGGGTTATTTTTCATTCTTATTTGATCTTTTTGATATTTTAAAATTCTTGAATTTTCTGTTGAAAGGTGAAGAGAATTGCTCGCCCATTATTCGTGGTAGTATAACACGAATGATGAATAGCGACTGTGGTTCCACCAGTCTCTCCTTTTGCGTGCAAAATAGTTGTAGTTCAACTTCCCTGCTTGTGATTGCAAAGGGAATAGAACTTCTCCATTTTCACGAAAGGCTTTTTTCTTTTCAGTTTCGGGAACAATTGGAACAATGTGTCCAGATAGTCCAACCGTTTTTCTCTTCGCGCAAATCATTCCAACTCCACCTTCCTCAGTCACTCTTTTTTGAATTTCAGTGAGGCTATCAATTTTCTTCCATCCAAAGCAATCGCCCCAAATCATAAACCAATCGTGAATAGCGCTTGAATAAATGGGCTCAACTGTTTTGTTGAAAATAGCTTTGACATCTTCACCATTCTGGAGTTTCTCTATGGACTCATCGGTCCACCACACTGTTGGAAGATATACTTTTGCGAAATAACAATAATCGTAAGAATAAACATTGCAATAGGTGTCTTCTGGAGTGCGCTGGTAGCGAAGACTATTCTTCACGTCTAGCTTTCTAATTATTCTATGAAGACTTCTTTTCTTTGATTCAACGCTTCTCAAATTTCGATGTGGAATAGTTTCATCTGATATCGGATGAAATTTCGCTCGCGTAGAATCTAAAGTAGACTGTTTACTTGGCAACAGCTCGGCTGGTTTTATAGCCCTGACTTTCGAGACAACTTCCAATTTTGAAACTAGACTTTTAGTTTCGTTAACTTCTTTCATCAGGTTAGTTTTTGCGAAAATAGGTATAAATGTGCGAAGCATTGATGCCTTCGGCGAATGTCTGCGACGAATGTTTTCAACGAATGCTTCGCGAATATCACAAGAAAAAGTAAGAGAGGGGAAGGATGTGCAGAGCAAATAATGTGAAAGCACTAATGTCTTCGACGAATGCTTGCAGCGAATGCCCTTTGGACGACCGTCTTTGACGTTTATTCAACAACGCAGTTCCAATTACGCAGTTTGAATTATGAAATAGGAATTATGAAGGAGGAATTATGAAATATGAATTATGAATTACGAAGTAGGAATAACATAGTTCCAATTATGAAATAGGAATAACGAAGTTCCAATTACGAAGTAGGAATAAAATCCCCGATTTTCCAATTACGAAGTTCTTAGTTTTCCATCAACCGCTTCGCAGCAGCAATGATATTCTTCGACTTCAATCCGTATTTCTCCATTAGTTGATCGGGAGTTCCGCTTTCACCGAAGCTGTCGTTCACGCCAATGAATTCCATAAGAGAAGGAGCATCTTTCGCTAACACTTGCGCCACCAAGCTTCCTAATCCACCATTGATCATGTGCTCTTCACAAGTGATAACCTTTCCGGTTTTCATTGCGCTGCGAACAATGGCTTCTTTATCAAGAGGCTTAATGGTGTGAATGTTAATCAGATCAACTGAAATTCCTTCAGCTTCCAATTCACGAGCAGCTTCAACAGCCTCCCAAACAAGGTGCCCAGTTGCTATGATTGTCACGTCGTTTCCTTCGTGAATGTGCCATGCTTTTCCAATTTCGAAATTCTGATCAACTGCAGTGAAGTTCGTTACTTTCGGTCTTCCGAAACGCAAGTAAACTGGACCATGATGATCGGCGATAGCTAGGGTAGCTGCTTTGGTTTGATTGTAATCGCAAGGATTAATAACTGTCATGCCCGGAAGCATGCTCATCATTCCAAGATCTTCTAAAATCTGATGCGTTGCACCGTCTTCACCCAAGGTAAGTCCAGCGTGCGATGCACATATCTTAACGTTCTTATCGCTATAAGCAATGCTTTGTCTAATCTGATCGTAAACACGTCCAGTTGAGAAATTAGCGAACGTTCCAGTGAATGGAATGTATCCGCCAATGGTCATTCCAGCGGCGACACCCATCATATTTGCTTCTGCAATTCCAACTTGAAAAAAGCGCTCAGGAAAATCTTTTTTGAAAGCATCCATTTTCAAAGAGCCAATTAAGTCGGCACACAATGCAACAACTTTAGGGTTTTTCAGACCTAATTCATGAAGTCCAGCACCAAAGCCAGAGCGAGTGTCGTTCGCGGGTGATAAATCGAATTCTAGCATGTCTCTTTTATTAATAGTCGCCTAAGGTTTCTTCTAACTGTCCCAATGCATTTGCTAATTGCTCGTCGTTCGGAGCAACGCCATGCCATTTGTGTGTGCCTTCCATGAAGTCAACACCTTTACCCATGCTAGTCGTCATGAGAATCATAATTGGATATCCGTTTCCGGTTAAGCTCTTCGCTTCTTCGATGGTAGTGTTTAATTGATCAAGGTCGTGACCGTTTGTTTCAAGCACTTTCCATCCGAACGCTTCGAATTTCGCACGAAGATTTCCCAAAGACATAACTGCCTCTGTTGGACCATCGATTTGTTGTCCGTTTACATCAACAGTGCTAATGATATTGTCAATTTTGTGATGCGCGCAATACATAGCCGCTTCCCAAATTTGTCCTTCTTGTAATTCACCATCTCCGTGAAGGGTGAAAACAAGTTTCGGATCGTTGTTTAGTTTTTTAGCTTGTGCCGCTCCAGCAGCTGCGCTCATGCCTTGACCAAGTGAACCGCTTGCGATACGCACTCCAGGAAGGCCGTCGTGAGTGGTAGGGTGTCCTTGAAGACGTGTGTTTATTTTTCTGAAGGTTGCTAATTCAGCCACATCGAAGTAACCTGAACGTGCTAACACAGAGTAGAAAACGGGAGATATATGACCGTTGCTTAAGAAGAAAAGATCTTCTCCTTGTCCGTTCATGTTCCAGCTGGTTGGATTAATTGTCATTTGGCGGAAGTAGAGACTCACCAAGAAATCGGTGCAGCCTAAACTTCCTCCCGGGTGTCCGCTGTTCACAGCGTGGACCATTCGCACGATATCACGTCTCACTTGAGAGGCTATTCGCGAAAGTTCTTGATTAGAAACCATTGAAAAATTATTTCTGCGAAAGTAGTTTTTATTTCAGGTTGAAGAGGACAGTGTTTGTTGATTGTGGAAAAGTGAACACTTGCCTTTATCTTTGCAGCCTAATTCACAAATCATGGCGTTAAAGTGCGGTATTGTAGGTCTTCCGAATGTAGGGAAGTCAACCTTGTTCAATTGTTTGTCGAACGCGAAAGCTCAAGCAGCCAATTTCCCGTTTTGTACCATTGAACCAAACGTAGGAACCATTACCGTTCCAGATGAGCGCATGACAGATATTGCAGAGCTTATAACTCCAGAACGCATTGTTCCTACAACCATTGAGATTGTTGACATTGCCGGATTGGTGAAAGGTGCTTCGAAAGGGGAAGGACTCGGAAATAAATTCTTAGCGAACATTCGCGAGACAGATGCTATCATTCACGTTTTGCGTTGTTTCGACGACCCGAATGTGGTGCACGTAGATGGATCCGTGAATCCACTTCGCGATAAAGAAATTATAGACATTGAATTGCAGTTGAAAGATTTGGAAGCGGTTGATGCGCGTATTGCGAAAGTTCAGCGTGCAGCGAAGGCAGGAGATTCAACAGCGAAGAAACAATTCGATTACTTAGAGCGATTGAAAGCCGCTCTAGAACAAGGAAAGAGCGCTCGAACAGAGCTTCCCGAGAATGAAGAACAAATAGTTCTTCTTCGTGAATTGCAGTTGTTAACTTCGAAGCCTGTGTTGTATTTGTGCAACGTAGACGAAGGTTCAGTGGCAAGCGGAAACGCTTATGTTGAGCAAGTCCGAGCAGGAGTGAAGGACGAGAGCGCAGAGGTATTGGTTATCGGTGCTGCTATTGAAGCAGACATCGCTTCTTTAGACACATACGAAGAACGTCAAATGTTCCTTCAAGATATTGGACTTGAAGAGCCAGGTGTTTCGAAATTGATTAAAGCGGCTTACCGTCTTTTGAATTTGAAAACCTATTTCACGGCAGGAGTGAAGGAAGTTCGCGCTTGGACTATCTACGAAGGGTATACAGCTCCGCAAGCTGCAGGTGTTATTCATACCGATTTCGAAAAAGGATTTATTCGCGCGGAAGTCATTAAGTTGGCAGACTTCTTAAGCTTCAAATCAGAAGCCGCTGTGAAAGAGGCTGGTAAAATGTCGGTAGAAGGGAAGGAGTATGTGGTGCAAGACGGAGATATCATGCACTTCCGTTTCAATGTATAAGACTCGAATTTTCGGCTTTGCTATTTTGGTGTTTCTGTTGGAAGCATGTTCTTCCGTATCCTCCATTCAACATGAAATAAAGTCCACCATGAATTCTCAGCAGAATGCCTGGAACACAGAAGACTTGGTTGGTTTCATGAATGGATATTGGGAAAGCGATTCGCTTCGTTTTTTAGGAAAAGACGGAGTAACACTTGGATGGAAATCTTCTCTCGAACGTTATCAGCGCGCCTATCCTTCAAAAGAAAAAATGGGAACACTTCGTTTCGATGATCTTCGAATTGAAGTATTGAATGGAAAGAACGCTTATGTTGATGGACGTTGGAATTTATTTCGAAGCGCCGATACGCTCAGCGGACATTTCACGTTGCTCTGGAAACGAATCAATGGAAGATGGGTTATAGTAAGTGACCATTCCAGCTAAATTTAATTATGCAAATTTCATTAACTGTAATATTATGCCTTGCTACAGGATTAGTTTCTTGGCAAGCGCTTTCGAATTCGGAACTCTTTTCGAAATTGTCGTTCTCTCCTTATCGCGTAAAACACAACAAGGAAATTTATCGCATTTGGTCGCATACTCTTGTGCATGCGGACATGGGACATTTGTTCTTCAATTTATTTGCTCTTTTTAGTTTTGGACGAGCAGTGGAACACTATATGCCTGAGGCTCTTTTCGCCCTGCTATACTTGGGCGCAGCTGCATTTGCTACATTGCCCGCATTGAAAAAGCATGGCGATAATATCTATTACACAAGTGTTGGGGCATCAGGAGCTGTAAGCGCTGTCATGATGCTTTACATGTTCATGTTTCCAACTTCAGAGCTGTTGTTTTTCTTCATTTTACCTCTGCCAGGTTGGGCAGCTATTATTCTTTTCTTCGGTTTAGAATATTATATGAATAAGAAGATGAACACTAACATTGCGCACGATGCGCATTTGGCTGGCGCTGCTTTTGGCATCGCGTTTTTATTGGTTTGGAAACCTGACAGATTTTTGAATTTCTTTGAGGTTGTATTTAAATCAATAGCAGGCTAGAACATGATACCAGGTGCAAATTTCAAAATGAAGAGCGGAATCAGTTGGTGGATTTTTGGTCCAGTATTGGGACTTTTTATGGTGACTGGATATCTAACAGTTCGAGATTCTACGTTTATGCTTGCCTTGTATATTCCGCTTACCGCTTTCATTCTGTCAATCATTTTCAATACACATTACACTATAACTTCAGATGGCAAGTTGAAAGTATTTTGTGGCATTTTTCCTTTTCCTAAAATTGAGATTTCTGACATCACACATTTTAAATACACAAATAACCCTATTAGCTCTCCAGCCGCTTCTTTGAAGCGACTTGCCTTGTATCACAATGGGAGAGTTTTGGTGATCATTAGTCCCGAAAACAGAGACCTTTTTGTTGAAGTTTTGAAGCAGCACAATACTTCTTTGCAACAGAAGTAATATTTGTTCGGAATTCCGTTCTACAAGGGTTATTTTTGTGCTATTGGAAACACCCGAGGAAATAGTAGTTCAACCTAAAAAAAAGCGTAAGAGAAGATTTCTCTGGCTTTTGGCTATTCCAGCCTTCCTTCTCGTTTTAATATTATCTCTTCAGATTCACGCTGTGCAAACATGGGGTGGACATCGCCTAGCCTCATACCTTTCTTCGGAATGGAACAGGAAGGTAGAGATAAATCGCATTCGCATTGATTTGTGGGCCAGAGTAGTGTTAGATGGTCTATATATTGAAGATCACAAAGGCGATACCCTTCTTTACACGAAGGAACTGCATATGGCTACTTATTCTTTTTCTTCAAGTGATGCGCGATTTGAATCGCAAAGCATTTCGCTGGTTGAACCAAATATAGAATTGAAGCGCTACGCAGGAGAAGCAGATTGGAACTATCAATTTCTTTCCGATTATTTTTCCAGCGACGAACCGGTTGATACCACAAGCACTTTCAGCATGTGGGTGGGGAAGTTGAATATTGAAAATGGAAAATTCGTCTACTTCGATTATACACTTCCCCTTGCAGAAGAAGGTGCATTCTATGAAGAGCAACTTGCTGTTTCTAATTTCTCAACTGAAATTCAGAATTTCGAAATGAATGGAGACGTTATTCAAGCCAACATTGAATCGTTAAAATTCAAAGAGCGCTCTGGGTTGAATATTGAAGATATGCGTGCTCATTTACGAATGCAAGGAAACTCGATTCAAGTCACTGAATTGAATGCAGATTTAGGAGAAACGCATTTGGTAGGAGACTTAGGAATTTATGCTCCGAATGACGAGGCTTGGAGCGACTTCAACAATAAAGTAAATTGGGACATTCACCTGAAACCAACCGAATTGGTGTTGAATGACCTTGCTGTTTTTAGCAGTGATTTAAAAGGATTCAATAACGTCTTGAAGTTAGAGGGAAATATCTCCGGCTCACTGAACGACTTGAGTTTGTCGGACATGAATCTTGAGTTTGGAAGACATTCTCACTTCAATGGAAATATTCATTTGCTTAACGCAATGAATTTAGACAGTCTGAAGTATGAGCTGGCTGCAGAGTCAATTGTAAGTAACTACAGCGATCTATCGCAATTGAAATCATTTCCTTTCGATGAAGGAAAGTACATGCAACTTCCATCCAATATCGGGACTTTAGGAAATATTCGATTTGAAGGAAATGCTAGTGGTGATTTGAACGCGTTGGATTTGTATGGAAAGACAACCACTGAAATTGGTTCGTTAACGACCGCTGTGCACATGAGTGATTTCGATTCCTTGGTGAGCTATTCGGGACAATTGGAATTGGATAAATTCAATTTGGGAACGTATTATTCTGATGATCAGATGGGGGTTGTTTCCGCCAATATTCGATTAGACGGAATGGGGTTGGAGTTGAGTAAAATGGATTTGAATTTTGAAGGAGAGATTAGTGAGTTAGGTTTGGGACAATACGTTTACACGAAGATGACTTCAACGGGAAGGTTCAAGAATAATTTCTTCAATGGGAAATTTGAAATTGCAGATGCGAATGCTCAAGCGAAGTTCGATGGTGAAATAGATTTCACTCAAAAACAACCGCTCTTAAATTTCGAATTGAACATCAATAGATTTGATTTAACTGCTGTTGGACTTCTTGAAGATGAGACACCAGCCGTTATCGCAGGAGAATTCAACGCTCACTTGAAAGGATTAAGTCTGACTGAAATCGAAGGTGAGTTTGTGGGAGCCAACATCGTATACTTGATTGATGAGAAGATTAGAAAGCTAGACTATTTTACGCTAGATACAGAGCAGGATGGAGCGCGAAGCATTACTCTGAATTCTGATGTTGTATTTGCGAAAATTGAAGGGAATTTTAATTATGATCAGTTGTGGCCAAGTCTTCAAGATATTATCGCAGATGCTATGCCGAATATTGAATATTCTTCACGTCCACATAAAGAGCAAGACTTCGACCTGACAGTTCGAATTAACGATTTTGAATTTATTTCAGCGGCATTTATTCCAGAATTGAAAATCGCACGAGGCACCTCGTTGAATTTGTTTGTAGATGAGAAAAACAATGAACTTTCTGGAACTTTAGGATCGCCGAACATTCAGTATGAAGATTATATAGCAGAGGATTTAGTCTTGGATATTTCGCGCGAATCGAATTCGATTTTTCTTACTGTTCAAGTAAATGAAGTTCTCGACGGGGATGCGAAATTGATAAGCAATTTATCTTGGGACGTACAATCCTTGGGCGATACGGTGTATAGCGCTCTCATGTGGGGTAATCCAGGAGAATTCCTGACGGGTGATTTGAATGGGGTGTTTTTCTTGCACAGTTTCGATGACTTTGAATATCGTACTGGAAGAAGTTCGTTGATTGTCAATAACGAAACATGGGACTGGGCACCAAACGCATCAATAACACTTTGTCACAAAGACCTTGGGGTGAATGGATTCAGAATGTTCAATCAATCTGAATATGTGGGCATCAATGGTATGATCTCCGAACACCCATCTTCTCCACTTCACCTCGAGTTAGGCAATGTGAATCTTGCGATGTTGAATGGACTGTTAGGGGAAGATCTGAAGTTACAGGGAGAAGCCAACGGCGTTGTTGAATTGAGTAATGTTTACGATAAGACTATTGTTACGTCGGAATTGAATCTGTTTGAGTTGGGACTCAATGATTATGAAATTGGTAATTTATGTGTGAACAGCACCTGGGACAGCAAGAAGGAACGCCTGCGCGCAGATGGGGAAATTGAGCGAGACAGCATTCAGCCATTGCGCTTCGCTGGCACATACACGCCAAAGAATGAAGAAAATCCATTGGACTTTTTATTAACGATGAATGGTTTTGACTTGAGTCTTTTGAATGCATTTATTGGTGAAGATGTCTTAGGGATAAGTGGCTTTGCATCTTCTATCGTTAGTTTAACCGGAACTCTCGATGAGCCTCAATTGGAGGGAGATTTATTACTTCGTAAAGCCAAGATTTTTGTTCCATTCCTTCAAACAGGATATTCTTTTGACGACAAGATTCATATTGATCCGGAAATGTTTGCTTTTGATAATGTAAAGATTTTTGACGACGAAGGAAACCCTGGAAGACTCACCGGCCAAATTCTACATAAGAACTTCTCCGATTGGCAGTATGATGTAATGGTGGAAATGGACACGCCTATGTTAACCATGAACACCAAAGAAGGCGATAACAGTGATTTTTATGGAAAGGCTTATACAACAGGCTTCTTGGACATTTCAGGCTACGGTGATCAGACATTTTTCGACATGACATTGAAGAGCGAGAAGGGTACAACGTTCATTTTGCCCATGAGCTCTTCAGGTGAATTGCAATTCGACTCTTACATTCAATTTGTGAATCCATTGGACACTACAACGAAGAAAGAATTGAAAGCAGATTTAAGTGGAATTACCATGAACCTGCAGCTCGACGTTACAGAGGACGCCGAGTTTCAGATTATATTCGACGAAGCAGTTGGTGATGTCATGAAAGGAAGAGGGAAGGGGCATTTGTCAATGATCATTAATAACCTAAGCACATTCAACATGTATGGCATGTTGGAACTTACACAGGGAAGTTATTTGTTCACGTTGAAGAATTTATTGAATAAACCTTTCGAGGTGAAGCCGGGCGGAACCATTGCTTGGTATGGAGACCCGATGGCTGCAGAACTTGATTTGCAAGCCATCTACAAAGCTTCGGCTAGCTTGAGCGATATAATTCCAGATCCTACTCAAACTTCAGGAAAAAGGGTTCCCGTGAACCTAATCATGGGTCTTCAAGGGAAGATGATGAATCCTACTATTGGTTTCGATTTAGAATTGCCGCAATCTGATCAATTGACGAAATCGCGATTAGCCAGTGTAATAAGCACAGAGCAAGAGCGAAACAGACAGGCATTCGCATTGTTAGTCATGGGTAGATTTATTAGTCCGCCTAATATTACCCAAACCGCAAGTTCGGGCGTTGGATTGGCGAGCAACGGTAGTGAATTAATTTCAAGTCAGATTTCGAATTGGCTCAGTCAGATTAGCGATGATTTCGATTTAGGATTTAACTATCGTCCGGGCGATAAGATTAGTAATGAAGAAATTGAATTGGCTTTGAGCACTCAGCTGTTCAACGATCGTGTAAGTGTTACAGGAAACTTTGGTGTTGCAAGAGGAAGTGCAAACAACAGTCAAACTACGAACTACATCGGAGATGTTCGAGTGGAATACAACATTACAGAAGATGGTAAAATTCGTTTAATGGTATACAATGAAAGTAACGACAGTCGAATGACAACGACCGCGCAGAGTCCGTATACGCAAGGTATTGGTGTTATTTACCAAGAGGAGTTTGATAATTGGAAACAATTGGCAGAAGGGATACAAGAATTGTTCAAACGAAACTCGACTAAACCCCCGGGGGACTAATCCACAAAGTGGAATATTACTTCGCTTTAAACCTCGCTATTGCTGCACGCGTGAAATCACTCAATACAAGTCGACCTGAAATTCCTGCACGTTCGAACAAAAGTTTATCCCAGTGCTCGGTGTTTTTCCAAAAGATTTTCTTCAATTCAGCCATGGCTTCTGGATTGCTGTTGGTCAGCTTTTCGGCCAACGTTTGAATAGCAGCATCCATGGCTTCAACGGTATCGAATACTTCAGCGTATAGACCTTTTTCGCGTGCCCATTGCGCGCTTTGCCATTCGCTAGCATTGATTGCTAATTGCGACATAGCCGATAATCCAATTTTCCGTTCAACAGCAGGACCAACCACGAACGGACCAATTCCAACAACCAATTCGCTGAGTTTCACAGAAGCTGCAGATGTTGCAAAACAATAATCTACTGACGCCGCAATTCCAACCCCACCGCCAACGGCTTTGTTTTGAACGCGTCCAATTACGAGCTGTGGTATTTTACGAAGTGCATTAATGACCATGGCGAACCCAGAGAAAAATACATTTCCTTCTTCAGTATTTTGAATAGCAATCAATTCATCGAAACTAGCTCCAGCACAAAAAGCTTTTTCCCCTTCACTCTTCAACACAACCACACGCACATCTTCGCGAGTTCCTATTTCTTCAATGGTAGCAGCGAGTTCACGAAGCAAAGCTCCTGGAAGCGAGTTACTTTGTGGGTGAAAGAAAGTAATGGTTGCAATTCCATTTGAATTTTCTACAGATACTTTTCCGTTTTCCATAATAAATCTATGTTGAATGAAAAGGGCTGCCGAAGCAGCCCGTAATATTATCCTCTTTTTGCAATCGGCACATAATCGCGGAGAGTATGTCCAGTATAGATTTGACGTGGACGACCAATTGGCTCTCCTTGTTCAATCATTTCCTTCCATTGTGCTACCCAGCCCGGTAAACGTCCTAATGCGAACATTACCGTGAACATTTCAGTTGGAATACCAATTGCTCGGTAGATGATACCTGAGTAGAAATCTACGTTTGGATACAACTTACGCTCTATGAAGTATTCATCCTTCAATGCCACTTCTTCCAATTGCTTAGCAATGTCAAGAATTGGATCGTGAATGCCCAATTTGTTCAACACATCGTCACACGCTTTTTTAATGATACGTGCACGTGGATCGAAGTTTTTGTATACGCGGTGACCAAATCCCATAAGGCGGAAAGGATCATTTTTATCTTTTGCTTTCTCAACCCATTTAGAAACATCTCCGCCGTCGTTCTTAATTTTTTCAAGCATTTCTATTACCGCTTGGTTGGCACCACCGTGAAGAGGTCCCCATAGCGCAGCAATACCAGCAGAGATAGATGAGTAAAGGTTACTTTGTGATGAACCAACCATACGCACGGTAGAGGTAGAGCAGTTTTGCTCGTGATCGGCGTGTAAGATTAATAATTTGTTCAAAGCATCTTCAATCACAGGGTCAATTTCATACTCGAATGTAGGCAATGCAAACATCATGTGCAAGAAGTTTTGCGTGTATGAGTATGCGTTCCGGGGGTATACGATTGGGTGTCCGATACTTACTTTGAACGCTTGCGCAGCCAAAGTTGGCATCTTCGCCATAAGACGGTGGATGGTTAAATCAATATCTCTGAAGTTATTCGGATTTTGTGATTCTGGATAGAATGTAGACATACTGGCTATCATGGAAGACAATACGCCCATTGGGTGAGCATGAGTTGGATACGCTTCGTAGAAACGCTTCATGTCTTCGTGCACCAACGTGTGGTGACTGATGCTGTCTGTGAAGTAGCGAAGTTCTTTTTCAGTCGGAAGATCTCCGTACACCAATAAATAAGAAACTTCCAAGAAAGTGCCGTATTCTGCAATTTGCTCAATTGGGTAACCGCGGTACCACAATTTCCCTTCCTCTCCATCTAAAAAAGTAATAGCACTTTTTGCAGCCCCGGTATTTTTGAAACCGCTATCTAAAGTAACATAACCAGTTAGGTCACGAAGCTTTGTAATGTCAATAGCTTTTTCGTTCGTAGAGCCTGTAAATACGGGTAGTTCGTATTCTATTCCGTCTAATATTATTCTCGCTGTCTCTCCCATTGCAATTGCATTTTTAGTGTGCGCAAGTTAATCTAGGAATTTTCAACTACAAAAGAAATCCGAAGGATTTATTGGAACTGCGTAATTGGAAAATCGGAGATTTTATTCCTATTTCATAATTCCTACTGTGTAATGGGAAATCCTTCGGATTTATTCCTATTTCATAATTCCTATTTCATAATTCCTACTTCGTAATTCCTACTTCGTAATTCCTACTTCGTAATGGGAAATCCTACGGATTTATTCCTACTTCGTAATTCCTACTTCGTAATTGGAACTTCGTTATGCGTACGTTGTAATTGGAAAACCTTTGGTTTTATTGGGGTTTGGGAGGTTCTTATCGGGGAATGACGAATAAATAGCACATAGGACTTTCTTGAGAAGGGGTTGAATTTTGAATTCTAAATTATTACAAAATGAAAATTCAAGATTTATCCAAAGAGCTATCTTATGACGTTTTTGATCTCTGTAACGAATTGAAAAATGTACGGAGAGAATTTGAAGTGAGTAATCAACTGAAAAGATGCAGTACCAGTGTTGCTGCGAATATTCAAGAATCTCAAAGTGCCGAATCGAAGAAGGACTTCATTCATAAACTTCGCATTGCAAGGAAGGAATGTAAGGAAACCATTTATTGGCTCGAATTGGTTCGTGATAAAATAGAGGTTTCACTTTCCATTCAACCCTTCATCTCGAAATACCAACAACTCAGTTATCTCATATGGCGAATCACGGTTAATTCCAAATAAGACAGTTTCAATTATGAAATAGGAATAACGCAGTTCCAATTACTAGGTAGGAATAAATCCGAAGGATTTCCAATTACTTAGTTCCAATAAAACCTCCGGTTTTCAATTATTTTTTCGGAAGAAATTCCGTCACCTTCGCGATCCAAGCATCTGGGCCGCCGGCCATGTATCCGTTTTGTCCTATAGAAGCGAGGTTAATGCGTCCATCGTCAGTTGGAGTCGGCATTACGAAGTGACAAGTAGGGTAGCCTTGAACTGCGAACATCTGTTGCAGTTGTTTATTTTGATCTTTAATGGTTTGTGGCTGTTCCTTTTTTCTTGGGTAGTCCAATTCAACCAAAATAACATTTTCGTTCGCCCATTTTGTGAAGGTTTCAGTACGAAACACTTCGTTCTGTAAACGAATGCACCATCCGCACCAATCGCTTCCGGTAAAGAATAACATGATTGGTTTCTTTGTTTCGTATGAAAGTCCAATGGCCTTATTCAAGTCTGTCTCCCAAGCCTCGCTTTCCGGCTGTGTAACTTGTGCATTTGCAGGTTTCGCAACGGTAGATGGGACGTTTTGAGCGCAGGCATTCAACGTGAATGATACAATGAATGCTGAAAGGATTACTCTGAATGACATAGACTTGTTTGAAGTGTTCATGAAGCGAATATAAGAAATAGCGATTTTACTTCACGCCACCCATTAATTTTTTAATTAATGGTGATAGCGCTATTACAACGATTCCAGCAATTAAAGCGTAAATAGCTAACTGATAGTATCCGTTGGTATAAGAGATAAGCTTTTCAGTATTGCTGGCATTCTCATCCGGATTCGCCATTCCAGCGCCTAGAATTCCTGCGGCATATTGACCGTAAGCCGATGCCAAGAACCACATTCCCATCATAACACCCCATAAATGCTTCGGAGCAAGTTTCGTCATAATGGAAAGTCCAATAGGGGATAGGCAAAGTTCGCCGAGGGTAATCACTAGATAAGCCACAGTGAATATGTCAAGCGATGTAACTCCGTTTTCATCTGCAAAGAAACGAGTTGCATAGAAAATATAAAAGGCTAATGCCAAGAACAAAAAGCCAAATCCAAACTTGATCATGGTATTCGGTTCCGCTTTTCTTTTGGCAAGCCAAATCCAGAAAAGTCCTACCAATGCGGAAAATGCAATAACAAAAACTGAGTTTGCAGTGTTATTCAAAACATTGGGATCAATAGGTATGTGCAAGACAGTCCCATGCAAATTGTTAAGCGCAAATAAGCTTAAAGACCCTCCGCTTTGCTCGAAAAACGCCCAGAAAACAATGGAGAAAAAAATGAAAAACAGAGCGGCTAGTAATCTATAAACCTCAACCTTGGTGAGCTTGGTCATTTCATAAATGAGGTAGATGATAGTTGCTGGGCCTATGATATACATGAACATATCAGTATACGCCGTATTTTTTATCATGATAAGAATAAGCGGAATGCAAATTAATGACCCTGCAAAAACTAACAGTTCACGAGTCTTTCTTTTTTTGCTTGAAAGGTCTTTCAACGGAGAATCTCCAATTGGGCCAAGATGCTTTTTGGTGAAATAAAAGGTTATCAATCCAATGATCATTACAAATCCGGCTAATGAAAATGCCAAGTTCCAAGAATAACTTTTTCCTACCCAAACACACAGGAATCCGCCCAATAGTGCCCCTACGTTAATACCCGTATAAAACAAACCAAATCCTGCATCGCGACGATCGTCATTGTCTTTGTAAAGTGCACCAACCATGGTAGAAATGTTTGGTTTGAAGAATCCAGTTCCGATTACGGTTACACTAATTCCAATGAAGAAGAAGTCATGCGGAGAAACAGCTAAAATAAAACTTCCTACAATCATTAGCGCTCCTCCCCAGAAGAGTGATTTCTTGAATCCAAGAATTTTATCTGCAAACAAACCTCCTACAAACGTGAAGGCATATACGAACGCCTGAATTGCACCATACTTAAGGTTTGCCTCTTGATCGTTGAAGAAGAGCTCCTTTACCATGAAAACGGTGAGCATACCGCGCATTCCGTAGAATGAAAAACGTTCCCACATTTCCGTTAAAAACAGGTGCCAGACTTGTTTCGGATATTTTCCTTCGAAGTTTTGAATTTGCTCTAATTGCATGGATGTAAATTTTGTGATGGGGAAGATAAAAAAAAACCTCCGACAAGCGGAGGTTTTAAAAGGGATAATGCAAGTTTTTACTGAACGTTGTTTTCTTTCATTACAGAATTCAACCATTTCAACATAACAATAAGTACAAATGCTGCAAGAAGCACAAGCCCACAGTTCATGTAGAAGAAATCCTCTTTATGCGCTGTAGATTCCCACATACTTGATAACATTCCCGATAATTTATTTCCTACAGATATTGCTAAGAAGAATCCACCCATCATAAGCGCTGTAATACGCGGAGGAGATAGTTTAGATACCAATGATAATCCCATTGGAGATAAACATAATTCACCAATTGTAATAACGCCATAGGACGCAATTAACCAAAGTGAACCCGCCTTCATGGTTAAGTCGTTAGTGGCGAATACCGCACCTACCATTACCAATGCAGAAAGAGCAGTAATGATGAGTCCAATGGCAATCTTGGTTGGTGTACTTGGCTCTTTCTTTTTGCTTCGCATGAAGCCGAATATGCCAACGATAATTGGGGTGAGTAAAACTACCCAGAAAGGGTTAATGGATTGGTACAATTCTGTGCTGTACAGTTTCATGTCTGAACCAACAGCAGGAACCTCATTCTTAGGCAATGATTCGAAGTACTTGCGAGATTTTTCCAATTGTGTAATCTCATCAGATTTCGCAACTTTCGCTTTGTGCTCTTCAGCAGAGACATCTGGCATTGCTCCCTCAATTCCGCGCAATACTTTGATGGTAGAATCAAATTTCGCTTGTGGAAGAGAAACGATGTCGTTGTTAACTACAACTTGAGCCATATTCATTTCTTGCGCAACATTTGCAACACCTTCTGACATCTTACGGTCTGTGTGGTCTTCTGCCCAAATGGTAAGAGCATCTCCGTTTTGATGGAAAATGGCGAAGAATAAAATCACGCAGGTAAACACAGCAAGAAGTGCTTTGATTGCACGACTCTCTTTTGCTTCTGATTTAAATGCCAGATAAATGAAGAATGCGATAACAGGAAGACATCCAATAATGAATGCATCGTTTGTATCTGAACCCAAGAAATTACCAGGAATCATATATCCGATAATTCCAAAGATGAACATTGGCACAACTGTAAGCGAAAGAATTTTACCTGTAGACATGTCGCCTTCTTGAACAGGCTTAACTACGTCAACATGTTTAATGTGCTTGGTTCCAAGAAGAAATACAACAACACCGATTAACATACCTACACCGGCTGCTGCGAATGCATGACCCCAGCCGTAGTTAATGCGCATATACGCTGCAACGAAATTGCAAATGAATGCACCAATGTTAATTCCCATGTAGAAGATGTTGTAACCAGCATCTTTTTTGTCTTTCAGCTCATCTGTGCTGTAAAGATTTCCAACAAGAGTTGAAATGTTTGGTTTGAAAAATCCGTTTCCGAGGATAATCAGGAACAAAGCAATATAAAAGCTCAATTCCGAATGAATGGAAAGACAGAAATATCCGGCAGACATCATGAGTCCACCCATAATAATTGACCTGCGATATCCCAATAGACGATCGGCCAAAAGACCTCCGATAAAAGGAGTTAAGTATACAAGTCCAAGGTAAGTACCGTAGATATCTGATTTTTTAGCTGAAGAAAATCCCATACCGCCGCTGTTCCAATTCTCAATCATGTAAAGAGAGAAAATACCAAGCATGAGGTAATATCCAAATCTTTCCCACATTTCTGTTCCGAAGAGGTACCAAAGTCCTTTTGGATGTTTGTTTTGTTTAGACTGTTCCATTTTAGTAATTATGTTCTGTAAAGGTTAGGTTTCAAAAATAAGTGAAAGGAGGCAATTATGGTTACTTCACTAAGAAAGTTCCTGAAACTTGATAGTTTTCAACTCCTCCGCAAACAGATGAGAGGACAAGTGTGTAGAAATATGTTCCTTGTGTGAACTCCTCTTTATTTGGACAGAACATTTCAGGAGTTGATGTTTCAAAAATCAACTCTCCCCAACGATTGTAAATTTTCAAATCGAATGTATTCAACAATGAGTACAATTCGCTTTGGGCAAGGCCGGGCAAGAAAGGAGTCCAGCAGGGATTCAATAAATCACCATCCGTAACGGTTACAATGGTTGGATATTGAACCAAATCAATAGCAAACTGACTCGAAGAACTTTCAGGAATAAATATGATTTGTGAATCAGTGCATCCAGAAGCATTATCTGTTGCAATAACAAAGTATTCACCTGTTGCTGACACGGTTGGATTGATTCCATTAATTCCATCAACTAAAAAACCATCGAGGGTGCTCCAAGCTAAACTATAGTCGTTTGAATTATTCACTACGACATTCAAAATTGGAATAACAGGATGAAGACAATTCAATGTGTCTTGAACACCAATGGTTACTGAAGGTATAGTGATGTTTTCGGCTACTGAAATATTCGCACTTGATTCACATCCGTTGACATTATCAGTAACAGTTAAGGCGTATGTTCCCGCTGCATCAATTGTAATTTCAGAAGAGCCTTGTCCAGATTGAATTCCCGGCCCCGTCCAAGTGTACACAGGAGTAGATGCATTTGTTGCAGAACTAATGGATACGCTCTGAGTGATGCAATTCAAACCGGAAAAACAAGAAAGATTAACCGTAGGAATATCGAAATTGCCCGTCACAGTTATCGTTTCAGTATCGAAACAATTGTTGTTCAATGTTGCATTAACAATATATATTCCAGCACCGGCAACATTTATACTTGGAGTAGTGGACCCGCCATTGATAGTGCCATTTGTGGTTGTCCAATTGAAGGCTGCATTGGGAAAGCCATTTACCATAGCTGATAAACTTCCATTCGGATTATTACAATTTAACTGCTGTGTTCCTCCGGTTATGATTTGAAAATCGGAATAGTCTGCAACAACGGTTATTGTATCGAGAGCCTGACAAATACCCTGGTAGTCGGTAATTACCGAATACAACCCTGGTGCGTCAACACCAACAGTAAATGCGTTTGTACCTGTCGTGAAGTTTCCGCCAGAGGTAATCCACATGAAGGTGACACCATTTATATTACTAATGGAATTGATTGTTGTCTGAGGGTTGGCGCAATTAATATCGGAAAGGGCGCTGGCGTCAATAGTCAGCGGCTCAACCGTAACAATGAAATCTTGTTCCGAAATAACGCCACATAAATCCGTGTAAATAACATGATAGGTTGTTGTCGTATCTGGATTAGCAACGGGGCTTGGGCCTGTTGAAGTGCTTAATGCTGTGGTAGGAGACCAGTTAAACGTTCCGTTTACATCTGCCCCACTTATCGTGAGCACAGCGGCTGCTCCTGGACAAATCGTCAAATCATTTGACACGTTCAAAATGTCAGGAGTTAAACACACGCTCTGAACATTTGATAAGCCGCCTGTTCCTGCCGTGAATCCCCAATTTACCAAATTTTGTCCACCGAAAATTGAATTCGTAATGTCGATTGTTGTTTGAATTCGCAGCACACATTCGAAATAAACAGAGAACAATTGTGTTGAAGGTTCCCAAACGATTCGAACAGGGTGGTTCTGCCCGTCTTCCGTGTTGGCATTGGTCGCGTTCATTTGAACAGGTCCCGCTAAATTATCTGCAGAAGTGTGCGATACATTTCCATTTCGTTGAATGGCAATGTGGTCATATGCAGGGTCTGAATATGGACTCTGATTCTGATACGTGTCAAACTCAACAGCGAGACTCGTTCCGAAATTCAGATATCCCATTCCTCCCCCAGTTGCTCCAATGGCCGTTGTTCCTTGTGTATGCAGCACAAAACACATTCCGTCAGCGCCGTTCACGTCGGTATAACCGAGCAACATTTCAAAGGACAAATCGAATGGTTGATTCAAATCAATCTGATCTGCATACCAAACGGTACCGTTCTGTGTTCCAATAGCCGGGGTAAGCTGGTAGCAATCGTTTCCAGTAGCTGTTGCAGATCCGTTTAAGAAATAGGCTTGTCCGAAAAGGTTACTTAAGCTTAAAAAAGTAAATGCAATTAAAAGATAATTTTTCATAGTGGAAATGAGAGAAGTGAATATACGCATTTACTTCATTCCACGCTCTTTTCTCAGCTGATCATATGACTCTTGAACCTTGATGAACTTCTCCTGCGCTGCTTTTTGATACTCATCACCCAAATCTTTCACTTTATCAGGATGATATTTCATAGCCATTTTTCGGAAGGCTTTTTTAACTTCCTCATCTGTTGCAGTAGCCTCAATTTCCAAGATTTTATATGCTGAAGCCGCATCTTTGTAGAACATGGCCTGAATGCTTTCATAGTCTTTCTGACTAATGTTTAAATCAGATGCAATTTGTTTAATCAACTCGGCTTCCGCCTTCGCAACTTGTCCATCTGACTTCGCTATTCCAAATAAATAATGAAGCAATTGCAAGCGCATCGGATGCTCCATGAAGTCGCGAATCTGATGACACACTTCACGAACAGGAATATCCTTATTCAAAAGTTCTTTTAAGATACCAATTTTTTCTGCTGCGGCCGCAGGTCCGAATTGTTTATCGAAGAAATCACGTATGTATTGAAGCTCGCTTTTCATGAGCTTTCCATCTGCTTTCATAACAGCAGCAGAAAGCACCAAAAGGGCTGAAGAGAAATCACCGCTCTGCGTGTGTCGCGCATATGTCCGAGGACGCCCACCAGATTGTTGGTCTTGCGTGCTCAATGACTTGTCCTCGGCCATGTAGCCCACAGCAAATCCTATTAATCCGCCAATTGGTCCGCCTAAAGCCCAACCAATTGCGCCTCCAACCCATTTCGCAAATGCCATAATTTATTCGATAATAATTCCAACCGGACAATGGTCCGAACCCATAATTTCATTCATAATAAACGCGTCTTTCACGTGTGGAAGGAAATTCTCACTCACCATGAAATAGTCAATTCTCCACCCCACATTCTTCGCACGCGAGTTGAATCGCGCGCTCCACCAACTGTATTTCACTACTTCCGGATAAAAATGTCTGAAAGAATCTTTGTATCCAGAAGCGATAAAAGTTGAAAGTCCGTCTATTTCTCTTTGCGTATATCCAGCGCTCTTGTTGTAATTACTTTTCGGATTGGCTAGGTCAATGGCTTGATGAGCCACGTTCAAGTCTCCGCACAATACAACAGGTTTTGTTTTTTCTAAATTCTGAAGGTGCTTCAACAAATCGGCATCCCATGTTTCTCTGTAATCCAACCGCGCCAATTCAGAACCGCTGTTCGGAACATAGGTATTCACTAAGAAAAATTTGTCGTACTCTGCTGTAATAACTCTTCCTTCCTGGTCGTGCTCTTCAATGCCCAATCCATAAGTAACGCTCAATGGTTTTTCTTTCGAGATTAAAGCAGTGCCGCTATAACCGGGACGCACAGCAGAACTCGAGTAAATGTGATACCCAGAAATGTTTTGCAATGCCTCTTGAACCTGCG
>JBIKZA010000063.1:0-13806 GCA_044354975.1 Flavobacteriales bacterium | reverse complement strand
TGAAAAAGAATTAGATGCCTTGAAGCACGAAAAGGCGATGCAAATGAAATCGGTGTTGAAGGAAAAATTTACCGAGAAAAATGGTTTGAATGTCTTAATTGATCAAGTAGATTTAGATGCGAATGCTATTAAGGATATTTGTTTCCAATTGAAATCAGAAATTCCGAATGCCTTTATTTTATTGGCGAATGTCACTGGCGGGAAGCCAACCATTTCATTGGCTTTAAGCGATTCCTTGGTGAACGACAAGAAATGGAATGCTGGACAGTTGGTTCGTGAATGGGCGAAAGCTATTAAAGGAGGTGGGGGCGGACAGCCGTTCTTCGCAACCGCAGGAGGAAGCGATGAAGCAGGATTGCCTGCGGCATTGCAATTGGCAAATGATTTTATATTAAATTCGCACTAAATATTAAAAACTAGAAAAATGAAAAAACTATCAATTTTATTTGCTGCGGTTGCAGTTGTTATGTTGGCTTCATGCGGAAAATACGAAGACGGTCCTGGATTTTCTCTTCGCTCAAAGACGTCACGTTTAGCCGGTTCATGGACAGTGACAGAGGCGTTTCAAGGTTCTACAAACATCACAACTAGCCTTACTAACGGAGGAACTGTTGACCTTACATTCGAAAAGGATGGTGCTTACACGTACTCTTACGATTTTGTAATCTTCGGAATTCCAACGAACGGATCTGTTAGCGGTACATGGGCTTTCTCAAGCGACAAAACGTCTTTAGAAATTACCGATGGAAGTGGTCAAACGGATTCTTCTAAAATCTTACGCTTAACAAACAATGAGTTGTGGTTAGAGCAGTCAGATTCTAACGGAGGAACATACGAAGTACATTACTCTGCGAAATAATATTTCAAAAGATAAAATGAAAGGGCCTCTTCGGAGGCCCTTTTTTATTTCTGCTTTTTCACAAACGCCGCTCTAGAAAGCGGAACATACGATTCCTTTTCACCGAGTTGAACTTGTTTGTCTCCTTCAATTATTCTGTGCGAGTAGTGCGCCAATTGCCCTGTTTCAACGCAGATAGCGTGAACCTTCGTGACGTATTCTGCTATGGCTAACAAATGCGGCATAGGTCCGAATGGCTTCCCCGTGTAATCCATATCTAATCCAGCAACAATAACACGAACACCCATATTGGCCAATTGATTGCACACCTCCGGTAATCCATCATCAAAGAACTGCGCTTCATCTATTCCGATCACTTCTGCAGTCGAGGCAAGCAATAAAATTTGAGAAGAATGTTCAACAGGGGTAGAGCGAATTGTTGTTCCTACATGACTCACCACTTCCTCTTCGCTGTAGCGAACATCTAATTTCGGTTTGAAGATTTCTACGTTCATTTTCGCGAATTCCGCGCGTCTCAAACGACGAATCAGCTCCTCTGTTTTTCCAGAAAACATAGACCCGCAAACGACTTCAATCCAGCCGGCGCTTCTTCCTCTATTTACGGTGTTTTCTAAAAACATGGGAGTCAAAGATAAGGATTCTGAGAAAGATACTTCGTAAGATACTTCGTAAGATACTTCGTAAGATACTTCGTAAGATACT
Organism: Flavobacteriales bacterium; assembly: GCA_044354975.1. Taxonomy (GTDB): domain Bacteria; phylum Bacteroidota; class Bacteroidia; order Flavobacteriales_D; family Sanyastnellaceae; genus CAIZGX01. The sequence continues at coordinate 12,245 of JBIKZA010000063.1, read as the reverse complement.
TCGTAAGATACTTCGTAAGATACTTCGTAAGATTTTTCAAAAGATGTATTACAAGATACTTCGTAAGATTTTTCAAAAGATGCCTTCGGCAAGCAATTATCTAGCGAAGCTTCTTTCGCAGAATCTTACGAAGTATCTTGTAAAACATCGAACCCTCAGGTTCGAATCTCTGATCTAGATTTTTTTCTAGCGAGCGTTAAGGCATACTGAACCATAAACCCTCTCGGCGCCTCGGGCTTCGCAGGACGAATGGTGACAAATGAATTCGCTACGTTGGTAATTTGAAGGGTAAAGCGATGTCCGTTTTTCATGTATCCTCCGCGGATGTCTATGATGGTTGAAGGCCCGCCATTTTCTTTTCTGAACTGAGCCAATCCGGGCACGAACACAACGAACACAGAGTCAACTTTCTCCATATAGCTGTAGGCCCGCACTCCCGCACCAATGGTGAATCCTTCGGGCGATTCTGCGTCTATGTTGAACTTGCCCATGTGGCGGTAACGGTATTTCAAGATAGGCGTTTCTGGCCCGCGTTCGTCGGCAGCAAAAGATTGAATGGCGTATTTCGTATAGGGCATAAGCGATTTCAATTCAGGTGCAATGTCCAAGTCAACCGGAGAGATATAGGTGTAACCTCCGCCGAGATTGACCTTCCAATCTCCAATGTAGCTATCGCCGTTGAGTGAAAGTTCAATACCTCCAATTTGTGCTTCGGTGATGTTAATGCTCTTGAATCCAAATCCTAAAAGCGGATCGGTCATGGTGCCCCATTGATCGAAAGAAAACTCAAGTAAGTTTTTGTATCGCGTCAGAAATAAAGCTGCGTCAGCCGACGCGTTCCATTCTCCAATTTTTATTTTTTGCTTCACGCCAATTTCCGCACCCCATCCTTGTTCTGGAAGGAGATTAGGATTCGGATAAACGCGAATAATGTCTAGGTTGGTGTTAACGAAACGCTCGGCCGGAGAAGGGAAACGAAATCCTTGTCCGAACGAAGCGCGAAGAAAAGTGTTCTTTCCTGCTTCGTAATTAATTCCCGCTCTTCCAACGGGCATAGAGCGCACAACCATAGCGTCCAATCGGAACAACTCCATGCGTGCTCCTGCGCTGAATTGAAATTTCTTCCAAGGTTGATCAAACTGCACATACGTGCCCGCAAAATTCCCGTCGTGTCTTCCTCCAAAACTTCCATCGTCGAAGAAGAATTGCGAAGCACTCAATCCAGCAACCAAGGTTCCTTTCGATTGGGTATTGTGTTGAAATTGGTAATCGGCGCTTATAAGGTTTGTTGCGGGATACCAATCTTTTCCGCCTACTTGAAGGGTGTAATAATATCTACCGCGAAGCGTGTGTTTGTTTGCTTTTTTATCGAAGGCCGTGAACCACGGATCTATGTTTGCCCACAGGTCGTTCAACTTAAGCAAAGTGGTTTCGCTGTAGGGTAAATAAGAGTCGGCACCGGTTCCTTTCCACATAAAAAAGAATCCTTGTTTTTGATGCATGACATTTCCATCTATACCCGCGCTTCTTCTTCCGTTCTTCCAAATTTTTCGTGTGCGGAAGGAGATACGTTCGCGGTCTTCGTATTCGCCGTTCAACCAGCCCACACTGCGCAATACATTTCCACCTACAACCAAATCAATTCCGTTCTTCAAACGTTCTTTGTGACGGAATTGCAATCCACTTTGATAAGGTATACGGTCGCCGGTCCACCAAGCCATAGATGCATCGCGTGGTTTACCGTATGTTGTTCCAAATGTTGAAACAAATGTTTCAGGTTCTTTTCCGGGATAAGCAGTGCGGACATGTATTACTCCGTTCAACGCGGCACTTCCGTATTGCACAGAAGAAGCGCCTTTCACGACTTCAATTTGTTCGGCCAATTCGAGTGGAACATAGTTCCATTTAATGTCGTTTCGATCTGCGGTAATCAAAGGCTGGTTGTCTACAATAAGCAACACGCGTGTTCCTGCTCCAAAGGCATAGCCACTTCCTCCGCGAATACTCGCTTGTCCGTCTATAATGGTCAATCCTGGCAAACGCTCCACGGCCTTCGCTAAATCCGGAGTAATACGCTGAATGAGTTCGGTAGATTTAATGACATCGATGCTCAGGGTTTGCAATTCGAGCGCTTGCAAGTACCGCGAGGAACCTATAACAACCGTTCCAGTTGAAGAGCTCTGTGCTTTCATGAAGATGCTCACCCCTGCTTCGTACATGGCATTCGTCGCCGCCAGCGTAGTATCGGCATGTCCAATGTGCTTAATCGTGATTGAATCAAGGATATCGACTTTATTTAATCTGGAAGTTCCAGACAAATCGCTAACACCAATAGTAACACCCTTCGAGAATACCACTGCACCCGGCAAGGGCTCGCGAGAGGTCTCGTCGAATATGCGAACTTTCAATGTCTGCGCAGAAAGCGAAGTGGCAATAATTGTTAAGAGAAGGATAAGGCGGAAGCGCATTTTTCAAAGATACAAAGATGTTGCACAAGATACCTATGGCAAGATGCGAGCAAGATACTTTGTAAGATGATGTTCAAGATGCAAGCAAGATGCAAGCAAGATGTTTCACAAGATTCTACGAAAGATGCAAGCAAGATGCCTCCGGCAAGCGGCTATTAGCGAAGCTTCTTTCGTAGAATCTTACGGAGTATCTTTCAGAGAATCTTGCGCCACATCTTACGAAGTATCTATTTTTGAATCGTTTTACTCAAAAACGAAATACATATCTCATTAAACTCCACCGGCTTCTCAATATTCACCACGTGTCCGCTATTGGGAACAACGATGAGTTCAGAGGAAGAGAATCGCAAAGCGAGTTTTTTTATGGAAGGAAGAAACATATGGTCTTCTGCGCCCATGACGTAGAGCGTCTTTGAGGTGGTTTCTTTTTTTCGGAAGGAAGAAAGGAGCGGATTCACTTGAGTAACTAATCCGAACCACTTTTTGAATTCGGTTTGCTCGAGTTTTTTCGCTTCTTGAATGAATAAGTTTCGCGCTTCAGAATTGCTTTTTTTCGGCATGATAATGAACGCGAAAAGTCTGTAAAGAATGAGATAGGGAATGAGCGACTTGAAGGTTTGCCCAAATCGCATGAGAAATTGTCCGCGAAGATTGAGCTTCATGGTTGCTCCCGCTAAAATCATAGATTTTACTAGAGTAGTAGCCCGTTCGCTAATGTCACGAATGACAATGGTTCCCATGGAAATTCCAACGAAGTGGGTGCATTTGATTTTCAAATGTTCAAGCACTTCAATGACTTCGTTTCCGATTTCTTCGAAGTTGTATTTTTCTTTTTTAAGCGGACGAACATTTTTCGATTGTCCGTGACCGCGTAGATCGATGAGTAAAACGTTGAAGTGTTTTTGAAATGCGCGAATCTGTTTGAACCAGATGGCACTGCTACCGCCGGCTCCGTGAATGAAGGTTACCCATTCATTCGAGCTGTCGTGATTGAAAATAGAGTAATGAAGAATTTGTTCGTTGGAAGAATTTATCACGCTCCTAAAGATTGTACTGCTTCCTTTCCAACCAATTCAACTGCAGTGCGAATCATTCCAGCTACATCGTAACCGCATTCTGCGTAGAGTTGATCCTGTGTTCCGTGTTCTATGTATTGATCAGGAATTCCCAAACGCTTCACTTGGGCAGTGTAACCGTTATCGGCCATGAATTCAATCACAGCACTTCCCATTCCACCTTGAACACATCCGTCTTCAACAGTGATTACATGCTTGAATTTCCCGAACACTTCATGAAGCATTAATTCATCAATAGGTTTCGCGAAACGCATATCGTAATGTGCTGCTGAAATGCCTTGCTCTGCTAATGCTTCGCATGCCTTCACAGCGTAATTTCCAATTGGACCTATCGTTAAAATAGCAACATCATCACCAGACTTTATCTTCCTTCCGGTTCCAACTTTAATTTCTTTCATAGCTGTTTTCCAGTCGGTCATAACACCGTTACCTCTCGGATAACGAATGCTGAAAGGACCTTGATCTGGAAGTTGTCCGGTGAACATCAAATCGCGCAATTCACTTTCGTTCATTGGGCTTGAAACAACCATATGCGGAATGCAACGCATGTAAGCTAAGTCATATGCACCGTGGTGTGTAGGGCCGTCGGCACCTACCAGTCCACCTCTATCTAAACAGAAAACTACATTTAATTTTTGAATAGCAACGTCGTGAATGACTTGGTCATAGGCGCGTTGCATAAAGCTCGAATAAATATTACAGAAAGGAACCAGTCCTTGTGTAGCCATTCCCGCAGAAAAAGTCACAGCGTGCTGCTCTGCAATTCCCACGTCGAAGGCACGCTTCGGCATAGCCTCCATCATTAACTTCAACGAGCAACCACTCGGCATTGCTGGAGTAACACCAACAATCTTTTCGTTCTTCTCTGCTAATTCAATAATGGTATGTCCGAATACATCCTGGTACAACGGAGGTTGCGGACTCTTCGGAACAACTTTTACAATTTCTCCAGTTTCTTTGTTGAAGAGTCCAGGCGCATGCCACTTCGTTGGAGAGCCTGCCTCTGCTGGAGCGTAGCCTTTTCCTTTCTTTGTAACGCAGTGCAAAATTTTCGGGCCAGGAATGTCTTTCAAATCGCGCATCACCTTCACCATATAATCCACATCGTGTCCGTCAATTGGACCGAAGTATCTCCACTTCAACGATTCGAAATAATTACTTTCCTTAATTAACGTGCCTTTAAGTGCTTCAGAAATCTTGTGTGCAATGTGTTGCGCGTTAGGTCCGAATTTCGAAACCTTTCCCAACAACTGCCACACATCGTCTTTCACCTTATTGTATGTGTGCGAAGTGGTAATGTCTGTTAAATATTCTTTCAATGCACCCACGTTCGGGTCAATGCTCATGCAATTGTCGTTCAATACAACAAGCACGTTACAATCCGCTGTAGAACCATGATTCAAGCCTTCGAAGGCTAGACCTGCAGTCATGGCTCCATCGCCAATAACGGCAATTACCTGACGGTTTTTTTCTTCTTTCACCTTGCTAGCAACCGCCATTCCAATGGCTGCAGAAATTGAAGTGGAGCTGTGTCCAACTCCGAATGTATCGTATTCGCTTTCGCTTCTTTTCGGGAATCCAGAAAGACCTTTGTATATTCTATTTGTGTGGAAGTTGTCTCTTCTTCCCGTTAAGATTTTATGTCCGTAAGCCTGGTGACCAACATCCCAAACCAATTGATCATAGGGTGTTTCGAACACATAATGAAGGGCAACGGACAATTCAACCACGCCTAAGCTAGCTCCGAAGTGCCCGCCTTTTTCAGAAACAATGTCAACAATATACTGACGAAGTTCTGTACACAATTGTTTGAGTTGCTCGTCTTTTAAGCCATTGCGAAGGGCAATTGGATTATCGAATTGAGCGAGTAGAGGGCCTGGAGTGAATGTCGACATATTAACAAAGTTAACACTTACGCTTGAAGTTTGTTCACCTTCGGCTTATTCGAAAATAAGTTTTCGATGTGTAACGTTGTTTCCACTTTGAATTTGAACGATATAGAAACCAGCAGCCTGTTTCGGAATTGAAAAGGAATGTGTTCCCACACCTAGATTTCCGTTGTAAATCTGCTCTACAATTTCACCCGCACTGTTGAACAACACAACGTTGGTTTTCTTGTGAGCAGCGCTTCCAAGAACGAGGGTTGCTGCATCGTTTGTTGGATTCGGATAAAGCGAAACTTCCAGAGGAGACTCTGTAATTTCAATGTAATTTCCAAGCGTGTCTACTACTGTGATGTTGATATCGTCGAGGTACAGATTATTTCCACCATAACTAATGAATTCATATTTCAATTGGAAATGATCGGTCATGTAGTTCTGCGCGGTGAGGGTCAGTGTTTCGCCGCTCCATTGAGCCGTTGTTGCCGGCGTAAAGGCTAAGTTTGTTGCGGTTCCGGTAGGTAGGTTGGTTGTTCCTTTGCGGATTCTTGCAAGTGTCCATGAAGTTCCGCAATCTCCCGATGCGCTAACACGAAGGCGATCGTCGGTAACCGAAACTCTATTGGCATAAGCCCATTTGTAACTCACGAAAATGGTATCCATCGCGCTCATGTCGAACGTGCTTGAAATGAATTCGTCTACGTGTCCAGATTCGCTGGTGAAATTTGAAAGTTTTAATCCTTTAGTGCCACTGTAATTGGTGGTAACCACTTGCCATGTTTCGTCAAGATCTGGATTGTTTACAAACCAATTGTTTGAAGGCCACGTCCCTTCAAATCCTTCCATTAGCGGTGTATTCAAACCGGCACCACCAAGCACTGTGATGACATTCGAATAGGTTTTTGAAAGTTGATCAGCACCGTTGCTAACGGTAAGTGTTACAGTGAAAGTTCCAGGTGTATCGTAAGTGTGTATTGGATTCTGATGAACAGCAGGATCGCTGCCAACAAGGGTTGCCCCGTCTCCGAAATTCCAGTTCCATGAGGTAATTCCGTGGTAAGAGATGTCGGTGAAGGTCACGCTGTCTCCAGTGCACAAAATGTTTTTATTGAATTCGAAATCGGCTACGCAAAGGGCCGGATTTGTCACTCCTGTAGCCAATAAATTTGAGGCTGTAATTAAACTACTACGTTGAGCTACGCTGCTGGTAATAGCAGCACGCATGCGGGTGCGTTGGCCTTGAGTGAACATGCGCGAGCAGTAAGAATACTCCATGTAGTTTTGTACGTTGTCCACGGTATTTCCGCAAGAACTCCCAGTAAGCGAGCAGCTGGTCCAACCGATTGTGTTCGGAGTGTCTGTTACATTATCATCTTGATTGCAATTTGTAGAAACTCCAGGAGAGTTACCTGGACCCCATGTGTGGTATAGGTTCAACCAATGGCCTACTTCATGCGTGAGGGTTCGACTGCGCTGGGAAGTACTTGTTCCAATGGCACCCATGTAATCGGAACGAAGAACAATACCGTCTGTCCCAGCACCCCAAAATCCTGCAACATCTCCGGGTAAATTCGTATATCCAGCAGCACCCGCGGCGTCGAGACATATCCAAATATTTAGGTATTTATTACGCGGCCAAATAATGAGTTCCTTCATGTCTTGTCCGCCGTCAGAGGTAAGTGTTGAAACAATTCTGTTTATTCCTCGTGTGCAATTGCCATTTGGGTCTTTGGTAGCAAGGACGAATTCAATGCCAATATCGGCTGTTATGTTTTCAAAAGCCGTGACAACAAGACTGATGTCTGTATTTAACATTGCGAAGTCGCGATTCAGAATAGAAAGGCCATTTAAAATCTGATCGTCAGAGATGTTCTCTGTTCCATTGTTATGAATGACATGAATAACAACAGGAATAGTGTAAATGGTTTGTGACCCGCGCTCTGGCGCATTGTCTACGAAATTTTCGGTGTACGTTTCAAGGGCTTCTCCTGCACGACGGGCGATTCCTTCGGCTTCGGGGTACATACCAAACATACGAACACGACTTTCGCGTTCGCCGCAATACAAATGCTCCTCTTGAGCGAAAGTGCCTGTTGCAACAAGTCCAAGTATTGCAATAAAAATGGTTTTCAAAATTTTCATGGATAACAAAAATAAACGAATGTTGGCTTGAACAATTTTGTTTTCGAGTATTTTCTTTTCATTGTTTTATACCTAGCTTTAGGCATACCTTTGCACCGCTTAAAAAGAAAATGAAAAACATACGGAATTTTTGCATCATTGCGCACATTGATCATGGGAAATCTACCCTTGCAGATAGAATGTTGCAAATCACCAAGACCATTGAAGATCGTAAGATGGTTGCGCAAGCGCTAGACGACATGGATCTTGAGCGCGAGAAAGGAATTACCATTAAGGCACATGCCATTCAGATGTTGCATAAAATTGGCAACGAACAATTCGTGTTGAATTTGATCGACACTCCGGGTCACGTAGATTTTTCTTACGAGGTTTCTCGGGCCATTGCTTCTTGCGAAGGCGCTATTCTTATTGTAGACGCTTCTCAAGGAATTCAAGCGCAAACGATTTCAAACTTATACTTAGCATTGGAAAATGATTTGACAATCATTCCAATTTTGAATAAAATAGATCTTCCGAACGCCGACCCTGAGTTGGTGAAAGATCAGATTGTAGATTTAATCGGATGCGAACGCGATGAAATTTTAGCCGCAAGCGGAAAAACAGGTGAAGGTGTTGCTGAAATTTTAGATGCCATTTGCGCGCGTATTCCGGGTCCGGTTGGAATCGTTGACGCTCCATTGCAAGCAATGGTTTTCGATTCAGTGTTCAATTCGTTCCGTGGAATTATTGCTTATTTCCGAATCAAGAACGGAGTTCTTCGCAAAGGCGAAAAGGTAAAGTTCATGAGCACAGGCAAAGAATATTTTGCAGATGAAGTGGGTGTATTGGGTATGGATTTGAAGCCGCGCGACTTTGTTGCTGCCGGCGATGTTGGATATATTATTTCTGGAATTAAAACTGCCACCGAAGTAAAAGTGGGAGATACGATTACAACCCTTGCTAACCCATCGCTTGAAGCTCTTCAAGGATTTGAAGATGTTAAGCCCATGGTATTCGCGGGAATTTATCCGGTAGATACAGACGAGTACGAAGAGCTTCGTGCGAGCATGGAGAAGTTACAGTTGAATGATGCGTCTTTGGTGTTCGAACCCGAAAGTTCGGCGGCACTTGGATTCGGTTTCCGTTGCGGATTCTTAGGAATGTTGCACATGGAAATTATACAAGAACGTTTGGAACGTGAGTTCAACATGACTGTTATTACAACAGTGCCAAACGTTAGCTACATCTGTTACACCACGAAGGGAGAGAAGTTAGAGATTAACAATCCATCGGAACTGCCAGAACAGAACTTAATAGACTATGTTGAAGAGCCGTTTATCAAAGCGCAAATCATAACCAAGACCGAGTACATTGGCGCAATTATGACCTTGTGTATTGAAAAAAGAGGCATGTTGCAAAATCAACTTTACCTCACGACCGACCGCATAGAGTTAACATTTGAAATGCCTTTGGCTGAAATCGTATTCGATTTCTACGATCGTTTAAAGACCATTTCGAAAGGCTATGCCTCGTTCGATTATTTCAGAATTGGCTACCAACAAAGTTTGTTAGTGAAATTAGATATACTCTTAAACGGAGATCAAGTAGATGCACTAAGTGCTCTTATTCACAAAGACCACGCGTATGAATTGGGTAAGAAAATCTGCATGAAATTGCGTGAGTTGATCCCAAGACAACAATTTTTAATCGCACTTCAAGCCGCTATTGGCGCCAAAATCATTGCTCGCGAAACCATTAACGCCTTGCGTAAAGACGTTACTGCAAAGTGTTACGGCGGTGACATCTCGCGTAAGCGTAAGCTTCTTGAAAAGCAAAAAGAAGGAAAGAAACGCATGCGTCAAGTTGGATCTGTAGAAGTCCCACAGGCAGCGTTTTTGGCGGTGCTTAAGCTAAATAGCTAAACTCAGACTTCGTCTGATTTTACATCGTCCAATCTTCCAAAAACTTCGTCGTAAAATCCCCTGAACGGAACTTCTCGTCTTTCATAAGTTTTTGGTGGAAAGGAATCGTAGTTTTAACGCCTTCAATGATATACTCATCCAAAGCACGTTGCATTTTCGCAATGGCTTCTTCACGTGTTTGAGCAACGGTAATCAATTTCGAAATCATAGAATCATAGAACGGGGGAATCACGTATCCAGCATAGGCGTGAGCATCTATGCGAACACCGTGGCCGCCAGGACAATGGTAGTCGGTGATTTTGCCTGGAGAAGGCATGAAGTTTTTGTAGGGGTCTTCAGCGTTAATACGACACTGAATGGCATGCATAGTCGGATAGTAATTTCTTCCTGAAATAGGCTCACCTGCAGCCAATTTAATTTGTTCCTTCACCAAGTCGTAGTCTATAACTTCTTCGGTTATGGTATGCTCTACTTGAATACGTGTATTCATTTCCATGAAGTAGAAGTTGCGGTCTTTGTCGACCAAGAATTCTACTGTTCCAACGCCTTCGTATCCAACAGCAAGAGCAGCTTTAATAGCGGCCTCACCCATGCGCTCGCGCAATTCCGGAGTCATGTATGGAGAAGGAGTTTCCTCAACCAATTTCTGATGTCTTCTTTGAATAGAGCAATCGCGTTCTGAAAGGTGACAAGCTTTTCCGTATTGGTCACCTGCAATTTGAATTTCAATGTGACGCGGTTCAACTACGAATTTCTCCATGTAAATACCGTCGTTTCCGAAGGCAGCGCCGGCTTCGCGCTTCACCATTTCCCATGCGCTTTCCATTTCGTCTTCACTATTTACCACACGCATACCTTTTCCACCACCGCCTGCGGTAGCTTTCAAGATAACAGGATAAACAATTCCAACTGCTAATTCTTTCGCGTGCTCAAAACTTTCAATCAAGCCATCGCTACCCGGAATGGTAGGAACTCCTGCATCGCGCATCGTCTTTTTAGCCGATGACTTGTCGCCCATAGAGTCGATCATTTCCGGAGATGCACCAATGAATTTAATTCCATTTTCTTTACAAACCTTTGAAAAGGTAGCGTTTTCAGAAAGGAAACCATATCCCGGGTGAATAGCATCTGCGTTTGTAATTTCAGCAGCAGCAATAATGCTTGAAATCTTTAAATAAGATTCTTTGCTTGAAGGGGGTCCTATACATACAGCCTCATCTGCAAAGCGCACATGAAGGCTATCGCGGTCGGCAGTTGAATAAACAGCAACCGTTTTGATACCCATTTCTTTGCACGTACGAATGACACGTAGCGCAATTTCGCCGCGATTGGCAATTAATATTTTGTTAAACATGAGAAGTAGTGTTTAAGTACAATTAAGCTGGTTCAACCAAAAATAAAGGCTGATCAAATTCAATCGGCGACATGTCGTTCACCAAAATCTTCACGATTCTACCTGAAACTTCAGATTCAATCTCGTTGAACAACTTCATGGCCTCAACGATACAAACTTTATCTCCAACATGAATTTCAGAACCCACCTCAACGAATGCAGGCTTATCTGGAGAAGCAGAGCGGTAGAACGTCCCAATCATCGGGCTTCTAATCTCAATAAGATTCGAAGCAACAGGAGCTTCAGCAACCGGAGCGACCGGAGCAGCAGATGCCACAGGCGCAGCAGCTGGCATAGCCATTGGAGCAGGTGCAGCTATCATTGGCGCAGAAGCAACTTGAACGAATTCTTGTTTTCCTTTTCCAGGAGTCTTAATGGTGATTTTGAAATCTTTTTGTGTGATTTCCACCTCACTTACGCCACTTTTCGCAACGAACTTGATTAAATCTTGAATTTCTGAATTATTCATCGTTTTTTGAATTTTTCGTTAGAATTGAGGGCAAATATATGGGTTTTCGGTAAAAAAAGGTTCTAATTACTACGAAAGATGCGGAGCAAGATTCTGCGAAAGATGTTACACAAGATTCTGTGAAAGATACTTCGTAATATGTTACTCAAGATGCGGAGCAAGATTCTTCGAAAGATTTTTCAAAAGAACCTTCGGTAAGTATTCCACTTGCGAAGCATCTTGCTTCTGGCATCTTGTATAACATCTAGCCTCTGGCCCATCACTTTTTCTTATTTCTAACGAATCTCATGAGGGCGTATAGTTCAGCAACAATCTGTTTACAGTCTTTTTCAAGAATCTCATATTGGTCTTGATTTATGTGTCCTTTGATCTTCAATACTCGCAGCCAGTAACTCGTTTCTTCAGCTTCACGAATTGACAGAGAAACCTTGTGCAGATACATTTTATCCGAAATAGAAAATTTCGCTTCGCTCAAATTCGCAGCAATGGAAGTTGAACTTCTAGAAATTTGATCAGAAACATGGAAGTCTTTATTAAATCTATCCGTAGCATTTACTAATTCCAAAATGCCGAATGAAAACTCTTCCGCTTTTTTGTAGACACTCTTTTTATTCATGTTTTCTTTCAAAATTCTTGATATAAAAGCAGTTCGCAAACAAATTGTTATGCGTTAAATTCCGTATAATCCAATACAGACGGGGCTTTCGGACGAATAAATACTTATTTATGGAACTAGATTCTTCGAAATATTTTTCAAAAGAACCTTCGGTAATTACATGACTTGCTTGCATCTTGCTTGCATCTTACGAAGTATCTTGCTTGCATCTTGCTCGCATCTTACGAAGTATCTTGCTTGCATCTTGCCCGCATCTTACGAAGTATCTTGCTTGCATCTTGCCCGCATCTTACGAAGTAT
>JBIKZA010000015.1:0-41585 GCA_044354975.1 Flavobacteriales bacterium | reverse complement strand
CGGATCTTACCCTCAACCGGGAGAAATTTCGTTGGCGCACAACGGTGTTTTGTTCTTAGATGAATTGCCTGAATTCAAGCGCACGGTGTTGGAAGTGATGCGTCAGCCCTTGGAAGATCGGAACGTCACTATTTCGCGCAGTAAGTTCAGTGTTGAGTATCCGGCGAGCTTCATGTTGGTCGCCTCTATGAACCCCTGTCCGTGTGGCTATTTCAATCATCCGGAAAAAGAATGCACGTGTGGATCGGGCGTTGTGCAACGTTATTTGAGCAAGGTGAGTGGCCCGCTTTTGGATCGCATTGATTTGCATGTTGAAGTGACTCCGGTTCCTTTTGCGCGTTTGCATGAGCAGCGCGCGGGCGAGCGCAGTGTGGGCATTCGCGAGCGTGTTACTCGCGCAAGAGAATTGCAGTCGCTGCGATTCAGTGAGAGCAAAACGAATTACAATGCACAGATGAATACGCAGGAGCTGAAGGTTCATTGCTCTTTAGATGAAGCGAGTTCCGAGTTATTGAAATTGGCTATGAATAAGCTTCAGTTATCTGCTCGCGCATACGAACGAATTTTAAAAGTTGCTCGCACCATTGCCGACTTAGCAGCTTCAGAAAAAATACAAAGCGAACACATCTCAGAAGCGATTCAGTATAGAAGTTTAGATCGAGAGAATTGGGGTGGGTGAAAAAGGAACCCTCTATTTCTCTTTCAACATAAAACAATCTAGATAACTACTACAATTAATAATGCGTCAAAATCAATCTTTAATTCTCGAGATACGAGCCATAATAGCTAATGCAAAAAACGTGGCTCTTAGGGCTATCGAAAATGAGCGTATTATTATGTATTGGAATATTGGAAAGCGAATTTTTGAAGAAGAACAACAAGGAAAGGATAGAGCGAATTACGGAACCTATTTAATCAGATTTCTTTCAAAACAATTATTACCTGAATACGGAAGTGGTTTTTCAATCCGACAATTGGAGCGTTATCGTCAATTTTACCGGAATTTTCCAATTGCGTCCGCACTGCGGACGCAATTGAGTTGGACTCATTACAAATCTCTTTTAGGTATTGATAATTCTGATAAAAGAGAGTTTTATGTCGCAGAAAGTGTCGAAAATAATTGGTCTTCACGACAACTTGATCGTCAGATAAATAGTGGGCTGTATGAACGTCTATTAATGAGTAGCAATCGAAAAGATGTATTGGCAATAGCTAGGAATGAGAAATTACCATCAGACGCAAGAGAAATAATAAAGGATCCAATGGTTTTAGAGTTTTTAGATTTGAAGAAAGAAAATTCTTATTATGAGAAAGATTTGGAAAGTGCTATAATCGCTCATCTGCAAGATTTTCTGTTGGAATTAGGAAATGGCTTTGCGTTTTTAGCAAGGCAAAAGCGCATTCATATTGATGGAGACGATTTCTTTATTGATTTAGTCTTTTTCAACCGTCTATTAAGGTGTTTTGTTATTGTAGAGATTAAGACCGAAAAATTGACACACCAAGATCCTGGGCAATTACAGATGTATGTCAAATATTATGATAGAGTAGAAAAATCGGCAACCGAGAATTCGACGATTGGTATTTTACTTTGTGCCCAAAAGAACAATAGCGTGGTTAAATTCACATTGCCAGAAGGCAATATGAATATCATTGCAAGTCAATACCAATTGTATTTACCAACTGAAAAACAGTTATTGGAAGAAGTTAAGAAAGAGTTTAGGAATTTTGATGAAGAATAATCAACTTGCATAAATAACCATCATTTACAAGCCATTCAATACCGAAGTTTAGATAGAGAGAATTGGGGAGGGTGAAAATCCCCTATTTTTATCCCATGAAAAGAGTCGTACTCCTTTTTGTATTTGCTTCGCAATTGCTCATTGCAAATGCGCAAGTTCATTTCGCAAAGAATTTTCAAAACGATCCGAAAATGCCGGAATGGGCGAAGCTCATGTATGACGATAGCACCGACCCAATGGTTGTGAAAGCCGCCTATGAAGCCTATTTCAGCGAACACACTTTCGAGAAGACTGTCCATACACAATACTACAAACGTTGGGTAAGCACAAACCAAGCACGGTTTTTTTCCGATCGAAATGAATCGGTGAATTCAGAAGATCGCGGAAGTGGAATATGGAATTACTGCGGTCCGAAAGTGCATTTTACTTCAGATGGTAACTTAACTCCGATTAGCGAACATGCAAACGTGTACACCCACGATAGAAGCGCTGTGAACAACAACATACTCTACTGCGGGACGGAGTCAGGCGGCGTTTACAAAAGCTCAGACGCTGGAACCACGTGGGAGTTCGCAACGAAAGACCTAATCATTGGAGGAGTAAGCGCTGTGCGATGTCACCCTACTGATTTAAACACCGTTCTTTTCAGCGGAAACAATGAAATTTACAAATCTATTGACGGAGGTGTAACATGGAACATAACAGGTGGTTCTTCCTTCGAGGCACTAAACATTAACGTTTGGGAATTTCAATTTCATCCCCTTCAACCCAACATTGTATTCGCGGCAACAAATTTAGGTTTATACAGATCTACCGATACAGGCGATACTTGGACAGAAATTCTTCCCAATGAATGCATGACCGTTTCCTTCAAACCGAATGATTATTCGGTAGTGTACACCGTACATTTTGAACCCTCAGTTGGCATAGCGAAATTTTACAAGAGTACCGACACTGGAGTTACATTCACCATGAGCGATAACGGTTGGTTTACAGAGAACGCAGGTTTTACAAATGTTGAATTGTCGGGCGGACACATGGCTGTAACGGAAGCCGATCCGAATAGAATTTATGTGGCTCTCGCCGGTTACGGAACCTACAACACCAATGTTGAATTGAACGGTTGGATAGGCTTGTACGTGAGTTACGACGGAGGTGATTCTTGGGTGAACAATCACGGAACCATTGGTACACCATACAATGTGGACACTCATCCAAACCTCATGAATTTCTCTGCCGACAACGGCACTTATACCCAAATTCACTACAACACAACTTTAGTTGCGTCGCAGATTAATCCAGATAAAGTTTTAATTGGAGGTTTGAATGTTTGGCTCACAGAAGATGCGGGAGCAACGTTCGATGGAGTTGCTGGATACATTGGCGGACTTCCAAATTACCATGTCGATCAGCAAGAATTCAGAATATACAAAGACAGTCCAACGACAGAAACCATTTGGTGCAGCAACGACGGAGGAATAAATATTTCAACCGATTTTATGCAAACCTTCGATGCGAAGAACTACGGCATTATGGCTGTAAATCTTTGGGGATATGATCAAGGATGGAACGAGGACATTATGGTTGGAGGTCGCTACCACAACGGAAACATGGGCTACTACGAAGCCTACGGTTCAGGCAATTTCTTGGCACTTGGTGGTGGTGAAGCACCAACAGGATATGTTAACTATTCCGATGAGAATAAAGTGAGTTTTTCCGACATAGGCGGTAGAGTGTTACCGGATGCCTTAACCGGAAACCCTACTGGATTTAATGTGAGTTTATTTCCGAATGAAAGCTATTGGTTCAACGAAAGTTCACGAATACTTTTCGACTCACATTACTACAATGTCGCTTGGTTGGGAAAGGAAAATAAAATTTACAAAAGCACAAACGGAGGTCAGTCTTGGTCAGAGCAGTTTGCCTTTGGAACAACAACTACCAACAATGTCATTTGGATTGAACAGTCCTATTCAGATGCCGATGTGCTTTACGCGCAGCAGCGTGTAAACGGTTCTATGAAGTTATGGCGCACGACGGATGGTGGTATAACCTGGAATCAAGTGGCATTGCCACTGAGTCAGAACAATATGGTGTTCACGTTGGGAAATAGTCCGCAAGAATTTTGGTTGGGTTATACCAACGCGAACAATTCACAGAAGGTGTATTATACGAACGACGGTGGTGCGAACTATGTGAACTGGTCGGGAACTGCTATTGGTTCAGATCGTATTTGGTCTATGTGTTCGCAATTAGGAACCAATGCTGGGGTATATATTGCATTGTTGCACGGAAGAGTTCTATACCGAAATTCGAGTATGAACGATTGGATGGAATACAGCAGTGGACTTCCTGCAGGGACAGAACCGATTCGAATAGTGCCATTTTACAGAGACAATAAATTACGTTTGGCGACATGGAATTTAGGTGTGTATGAAGCACCGCTTTTTGAAACGTCTTCTTTGCTGGTAGACTTTGCTGGTGAACGCGGAACATATGTTTGTCCGGGAGAAACCATACATTTCGTAGATCACAGCGTGGCCTCTGCAAATGCAACGTACCTCTGGAGTTTCCCGGGCGGAGTCCCTTCAACAAGTACAGAGAAATATCCGACCGTTGTGTATGCTTCAACTGGAGTCTTCGACGTGACGTTAGAAGTAACAGACAATGGCGTTACAGGCTCGAAAACAAAACAAGCGTATGTTCAATCTACCGTGCCAAACAACGAATGTGTGTTTGAACAATTCGAGAGCGGATCTATTCCAACCGAATGGACGTTCGGTCACAGTACCGGTGGTGGCGATGTCTTTTCGTTGAGCAGTGATTGCAGCGCTTACGGACAAGGTGCTTATTCATTAACATTCCCGAATTATTGGGTAGATGTTGTTGGAAATAGAGATGAACTTATTGTTGAAAAGCAAATTACTTTTTGGAGCAGTGGAACATGGGTAATGGATTTCGATGTGGCCTATGCAGAGTACGGCGGTCAATACACAGATACGTTGGCGGTTTTAATAAGCACAGACTGCGGCGATTCATGGACTGAAATGTATGTGAAGGGCGGACAAACATTGGCTACTGCGCCGAACACTTCAGACTTTTTTATCCCCACTTCAGACCAATGGCGTTCAGAGGAAATTTTCCTTCAGCAATATGTAGGGGTAGACGATGAAGTGCTCATTGCCTTTCAAAACAGAGGACATTGGGGAAATAATTTTTACATCGACAACGTGACATTGTGCGCCGTGAATTCAGTTGAAGAAAATATCTTGGAGGATATAAAGTTCTTCCCGAATCCGACATCGAATGTTAGCACACTTTCATTCAAGCGAGCAGTGGAAATTGAAAAGATTATCGTAACCGATTTAGCGGGAAGAATTCAAAATGTTCCTGCGAATAAAAGTTCAAACCAAATCGATTTTGATTTCAGCAAACTCGCTAACGGAGTTTATGTGATTCAAGTTGAAACGAATTTCGGAACGGTAGTGAAGCGATTGGAGAAACTTTAATGAAAAGCAGGATTATTCACAAACTCCTCATCCGTTAACGTTTTCATGAAGGCAACAAGGTCTTCCATTTCTTGCTGAGTCATTCTTCCCTTTAGAGCGAAAGATAAGTTAGGGTCAAGGTTAGCGCTGTAGCGGAAGCCTGTGTTGTAATGCTCTACACATTCAAGCAACGATTGAAAACGTCCATCATGCATGTATGGTCCTGTTAGTTCAACGTTTCTTAAGGAAGGTGTTTTGAATTTCCCTTTATCACTCGCGTTCAATGTAATCATATACCTTCCCTCATCGACAGGTATGCTGTCTAATCCCGTATTTCTAAATTCGAAATCGCTGAAGGTAGATCCCGTTGAATGACAGTGCACACAGTCACCCTTCTCCATGTCTTCAAACAACGCTTTTCCATTCAATTCTTGAGCGGTGAGCAATACTTCTCCGCGCATGTACTGATCGTATTTCGAATTGCCTGAAATAAGTGTTCGTTCGAATTGAGCAATGGCGCGCATGATGTTTTGTGAAGTCACCTGATCGCTTCCGAAAGCGGCTTTGAATAAGTCTGGATACTCGGCATGCGCATTTAACTTGGCTACCACGTTCGCCATGGTCTCGTGCATTTCAATGGGGTTGGTTATTGGTGCCATCACTTGACTTTCCAATCCGTTCGCTCCTCCGTCCCAAAAGAATTTCGTTTGCCATCCGAGGTTAATCAGGGGCATTGCATTTCGGGTTCCCGCAATGCCATCTATGCCTGTGCTGAACTGATTCGGCTCGGTGAATCCAAAATCTTGAAGGTGGCAGCTCGCGCAGCTTTGCGTATTGTCTCTCGATAAAATAGGGTCGTAAAACAATCGTTTTCCAAGAGCTATACCTTCAACTGTTAATGGATTGGTAGTGGGAATATTCATGGGAGGTAAACCCTCCGGAATGACAAGTGTATACGGCGTTGCAGCAGGCACTTCTTCCTCACCTTTGTCGCAAGCAACAAAGAGAAGAGGAACAATAAAAATGAATGCAACGATTATCTTTTTCATTCTTGCAAAAAGACGTAGGAGTTAGCAGAAAATGCGTTAAAAAAATTCGCACGAAGAGCATTGATCCATGGAATATCTGATGAGGAAGCACTTTGATGATTGTTGTTTCCTGTGAACGCAATGGTGTTCGGATTGCTATACAATTTATTCAAATCGAATTGAAGTTGAATCACAGATGCATTGCGATCGACGTGAAGATTTAGCGGCAATGAAACCGGAGCTAAAGCACGATCTGTTCCGTAGTGGTAAATAAGGGGTTGTTCCGTTCCGGAGGTGCTTGAGGTGAAATACCCTTCGTGCTTGAAGAAAATATATCCGGTGTTCCACGTCCAAATCATTCCGTACATCGGATCTAAATCTCCCGCCTGATCTCCTGAATGGTTGTGAAGCGAATCGACACCTAAGTTAAATTCAATAGCAGTGTAATGTCCGTCAGGAATGACAACATCTCCAAGTTCCAACGAAGAAGGAACAGCCTGATCAATGAGTTCATGCGCATACAATTCAACGCGCTCTCCGTTTTCGTTCACAAGCGCCATGTGTGAGAGATAGTACTTCAACATATAGGCATTATAGTTCTCTCCGGCAGCGTTGGTATAGGTGCTGTCTAAATGGAATTGTTCAGTACCCACCAAGTTGGTTACGGTCACACGAGTGTATGATTTGCATTTTGTTCCGAGGTCTTTACGACAAGAAGATATGACAAGCGAGCAAACGGCAAGAACAAGAAGTGCGAGTTGTTTCATACTTCAAAAATAACATCAAATGTGTTCTACAACTGAATTATGCCGAGATTTGCAATTGAAAATCATTGCCCCCGTAGTTTAACAGGATAAAACGGCCGTTTCCTAAACAGCTAATCCGTGTTCGAGTCACGGCGGGGGTATTTTTAGCAGAACATCTGTTAACAAACGAAGAACCTTTTCATTACGCCCAGTTAACAATTTTTCCAGATACATAACTAACCCTTGATATAGGCTTAATTAAGAAATAGAAGTTAAATGTGTTCTTCGTGCAAAATTCTCACGATGAAACAGGTTTTATTTTTTCTCGCTATTTTATTCAGTTCGTTAAACGTGCAATCTCAAGTGCGCATCACCGAAGTTGTGTCCAGCGGAGGTACATCTGATTGGTTTGAATTGACGAATTACGGTGCAACTGCCGTTGATATAACAGGATGGAAAGTAGACGATAGTTCATTTGGATTAGCGACGTCGTTTTTGCTTAACGGCGTGACATCCATTGCTCCGAATGAGCGAGTGATGTTTTGTGAAAATGCGAGCGCAGCCTATGCGACAACATTCAGAACATTTTGGGGATTATCTTCAAGCGTTCAGGTAGGAACTTACACTGGTACTCAAATTGGTCTTTCTTCTAGTGGAGATGGCGTGATTGTTTTTGACGCGAGTGGAACAGAAGTGTGGCGAGTAAGTTTTGGCGCGGCTACGGCTGGTTACTCGTTTTATTGGGGATACAATAGTTCAGGAAATTTTGATCCCATGTTTGTGGGCGCATCAAACGTTGGATTGTTAAGCACATTAGGTACAATTCAAAGTCAGGTTACTGTAAATAGCGCAGATGCTGCAATGAATGTGGGTTCACCAAGCACCTCTATACAACCCGTTAATCCTGTTACAGGTTGCATGGACGCTCTTGCCTGCAACTACAGCAGCACAGCAACAACAAGCGATAACTCTTGCACATACGGACTAACATACTACCTCGATCAAGACGGAGATGGTTATGGCGTTTCGACAACCTCTATTGTTAGTTGCACCGCAACAGTTGGTTATGTTCTTTTAAACACAGATTGTGACGACAACGTTGCTGCTATTTCTCCCGGAGCTTCCGAGAACTGCGCGAATTTGATAGATGATAACTGTGACGGATTGGTGAATGCCGGTTGTCCGCAATCGGAAGTAAGTATTGCATCTGCTTCCAATTTCATTCAAGTAAACGAAAACGCAGGAACAGTATCTATTCCTGTAACCGTTACAAATGCAAATGCACTGCCTATTAATCTTCAATTCTCGCTTTCTGTATACTCGAATGCAACAGAAGGGGTTGACTATACATGGACAAACACCATGACAATTCAGCCATTAACAAACGGGGTGAGCAATCACACGATCACACTTGTTGATGACGCGTTGATTGAAAATGCGGAACGTATTGTTGTGAAAATTGCTTCAACAGATAACGGTGTTGTGAACGCAACCAACAATTACAGAATTGTCTTCATCAAAGACAACGAGCAAGAGAACATTGTTTCTTCAAATGAGCTAAACTTAACTTTGCTTAACAGCTTTTCAAATGGCGCTGCTGGTGCGAACTCTGCAGAAATTGTTGCACACGATGCGCAAAGTCAGCGCTTATTTATTGCGAACAGTATCGCTGGGAAAATGGACATCGTTAATTTCTCGAATCCAGCTGCGCCAGTTTTATTGTCTTCAATAAGCATGGCTCCACACGGAAACATTAACTCAATTGCAGTGCACAACGGAATTGTTGCTGTTTCCATTGAAAATTTAGATGCACAATCAAACGGTAAGATTGTCTTTTTTGATATCAATGGTGTTTTCTTAAATGAAGTGCCTACCGGGGCAATGCCAGATATGATTACTTTCTCTAAGGATTACACAAAAGTAATTACAGCTAACGAGGGCGAGCCAAACGGGACTTATTCAATCGATCCAGAAGGTTCTATAACGGTAGTAGATATTAGCGGAGGAGTTGCAAACTTAACAAGTGCAAACGCGACTCAGATTATGTTGACTCAATTCAACGGACAAGAAGTTGCTCTTCGTGCACAAGGCATAAGAATATTTTCAACTTCTGCAACGGTTGCTCAGGATTTAGAGCCAGAGTATGTTGCTGTTTCAGACGACAACACCAAGGCGTATGTTACACTTCAAGAAAACAATGCGATACTCGTATTGAATTTAGTTACGACTACCATTGAATCTCTTCTTCCATTGGGTTATGCAGATTATTCTGCTGGTTCAGGAAATTCATTAGATGCCTCTGATCAAAGCGGTGCAATTTTGAATACCTCTGGAATCCCTATCAAAGGAGCATACATGCCTGATGCCATTTCTTATTCAACCATTGGCGGAAACGGCTATGTGTTTATGGCGAATGAAGGTGATTCACGTGAATTCGGTTCTGTGACTGATGCGAATAGAATTTCTTCAAGCACCTTCAACACATTGGATGCTACTGCCTTCCCAGACGCATCAATTCTTCGAAACAACAAGTTCTTAGGACGACTAAGCGCTTTGAAATATTCAGGTGATACAGACGGAGATGGCGACTACGACGAGTTACATGTGATGGGCTCTCGCTCGTTCACGATTCGCAACGCCGCAACTAACGCATTGGTTTTCGATTCGAAAGATTTGTTTGAAAAAATTACTGCGAACTCTCCTTTGACTTCTGCTTTCTTCAATGCATCTAACACTACCGGTGCTGCAACTTCTAAGAACAGAAGCGACGACAAAGGTCCAGAGCCGGAAGGAGTAACCGTGTCAGTAATAAACGGAATTCACTACGCATTTATAGCGTTAGAGCGTGTGGGTGGATGTATGGTTTTCAATGTTGAAAATCCAAGCGCTCCAGTTTTTGTTACCTACGTAAACAACAGAACCTTGAACGGAAGCGGTCCAGATTTAGGTGCTGAAGGAATTATTTTCATCTCGGCAGAGGATTCTCCAAACGGACAAGCCATTGTTATTTTGGCGAATGAAGTGAGTAGCACTTTATCGATTTTTGCTGTGAATACGTGCGCTTCTCTATCAGCAGTAGTTACCGCACCAACGAACACTTCGGCTTGCGCTGGAGAGTCGATTGAATTATCGGCAACTGTGAATGCAAATGTGAGTTCACAATGGTTCAAAGACGGTCAGGCATTTGGAATGATGAACGCAGGATCTATTTCTGCTACTGAAAGTGGTGTTTATCATTTAGAGGTTTCCAATGCGCTTCTACAGTGCAATCATTCTTACAGCGACATAGTGGTAACCATTAATTCATTGCCGGTGCTAACTATTCCTGCAGATGCTGCAATTTGCGTGGGTGATGAAATTCAACTGAGCGCACAAGGTGCTGAAAGCATTGTTTGGAATGGAACTATTGCAAACGGTTCATCAGTTACTCCAGCGGTTTCGGAAGTATACACTGCTGTTGGTACGAATGAATTTGGCTGCGAGTCTTCTCAAGAATGGAATGTTCAAGTGAATGAACTTCCTGTCGTATTCGCAGGTGTAGATGTTACTGTTTGTGAAGGGACATATGTTGAATTCACTGCAAGTGGAGCATCGGACTATGTTTGGAGCAATGGTGTTTCAAACACAAACGGAACGCTCGTATTTACAGTAGAAGAAATTTCAGTGATTGGAACGAATGCATTTGGTTGTCAAGATTCAGATACATTGGTTGTAACAACCATAGCTAATGAGAATTTTTATTTCGATGCTGATGGCGATGGGTTCGGTGATTTGAATATCCTATCGATCACATGCGTTCAGCCAGCGGGATATGTAACAAATGCAACAGATTGTAACGATGCGAATTTCTCAATCAATGAAAGTGCTTCCGAAACTTGTAACAACGCCGATGAGAATTGCAACGGACAAATAGATGAAGGATTAGTGTTCAGCAACTACTATTACGATTTCGATCAGGATGGTTTCGGAACTGCAGATTTCATTGAATTTGCTTGTGCAACACCGGCAGGATATGTCGACAATTCTCTGGATTGTAACGATATGAACTTCTCTGTGAATACCGCGGCGACTGAGATTTGTAACGACATCGATGACGATTGCAACGGTGAGATAGATAATGGTTTGACATATTCAGCATACTACGCAGACGCAGATGGCGACACATTCGGCGACATAAACAACAGCGAGAGTTTTTGTACTGATCCTGGTAGTCTGTTTGTAACGAACGATACCGATTGCGACGATACAAACGCCTTGGTTAATCCAGCTGCAACAGAAGTTTGGGAGAATGGAATAGACGACGATTGTAATCCGAATACGAGCGATGTGAGTGTTGGAGAATTGTCTGCATTCGCGTTTAACTTATTCCCGAATCCGACTGCTGAAAGAATTACAATTTCACGATCTTCATCGGAGGCTACCACACTTGAAATAGTTAATACTCTCGGGGCATTGGTTCACACATCTAACGTTTTTGGATCGCAGACGATTATCGATGTATCGGTATTTCCACCAGGATATTATCTTGTTCGCGTGAATGGAATGAGCAAGACATTTGTGAAACTGTAATTCTTACATCGAGCTCGCTCTGCGAGCGGCATCCGAAATGCCCCCAGTGAAGCTGGGGGATAGAATTATGAGATAGTTCTCCTCTTTTAAGAATTTGTATTATTCTAAACCTTTTTCCCCCAGCTTCACTGGGGGCATTTCGGATGTCGCCCTAAAGGGTTCGGGAACTTCGTTGTTTGAACTTCGTTGTTTATCCTTCCCTTTTCTTACCCGTTCTTACCCATTCTAACCTATTATCAAAGGCATTCGCCTGCGGCATTCGTGGCTACGCCACTTTCGTTGCACTTGCAACAGACGTGTTACACGAGGCTAACATTACAGACGAAAACATAACGTATTCATTTTTTTAAGTTAATTAACAAGAACAAAGAAATCCTGTACTTTATGCAAATTTTTAGCAATGAAACAACGTCTGATCTTTCTCGTTATTTTCTTTTGTACCCTCGGGGCTGAAGCTAGCATCACTGAGATTGACTCTTGCGGAACGTCATCGGCTGTTGTGTACACACCAGCTTTTACTGCCGCCTGCGAAGGTGAGTCCATTGAATTATCCGCCGATGTTTATGTAAACGTTTCTTCCCAATGGTACAAGGACGGACAGTCGTTTGGACTTCCGAATGCCGAAACAGTGTTCGCCACTCAAACCGGTGTTTATCATTTAGAAGTGACAAACGCGCTACTGCAATGTAGCCACACGTACAACGATATTACAGTGCAGATTAATCCGTTGCCTGTTGTTTATGCAGGGGCCGATTTTACAATATGTGCAGGTGCTTACGTTGAATTTGCTGCGTCTGGAGCGTTGGATTATATTTGGAGCAACGGTGTTTCCGATACTTACGGCACACTGGTATACGAATCCGGTGCTATTTCTGTCATCGGAACGAACGCCTTCGGTTGTTCAAATTCAGATACGCTCTTGGCTGCAGTCTCCCCGAGTGTAACGTACTTTTACGATGCAGATGCAGATGGTTTTGGAGATTTAAATTTCCCAGGTGCTTTTTGCGTTCAACCGCCCAATTTTGTAACAAATTCAAACGATTGCAACGACTCTAATTTTTCTGTAAATGAAAACGCTTCTGAGCTTTGTAATAATATAGATGATGATTGTGATAACCTGGTAGACGAAGGATTTAATCCCAGCAATTACTACATGGATTCAGATTCGGATGGGTTTGGTAGTGTGAATATTTTAATTAGTTCATGTTTTCAGCCAACGGGCTATGTTTCAAACGCTACCGATTGCGAAGACACCAATGCTTCTGTCAATTCCAATGCCTCTGAGATTTGCAACGGCCTGGACGAGAATTGCAACGAACAGGCAGACGACGGCTTGGTGTTCATTAATTACTACTTTGATTTTGACTTAGACGGATTTGGTACCCCAGGAAACATGCAAAATGCGTGTTCTCAGCCGTTCGGATTTGTACCGAATGCCCTCGATTGCAATGACGCTAGTTCTTACGTGAACCCAGATGCCATTGAGATTTGCAACGGCCTTGACGAAGATTGCGACGGTGAAAATGACAACAGCGTCGTGTTCGCCACGTTTTACGAAGATACAGACGGCGATACCTACGGTGACCCAGCAACGGGACAAGATTTCTGTCTAATCCCGACAGAGTTGTTTGTGGATAATGGCGATGATTGCGACGATACGAATGCAACCATTAACCCGGCTGCAACAGAAGTGTGGGAGAACGGAATAGACGACGATTGTAATCCGAATACCACCGATGTGGGTGTTGATGAATGGTCTGCCGCCGCGTTTAGCTTATTCCCAAATCCTGCAACGGATAGAGTTACACTGTCCCTGACTTCAACAGTTTTCAGTTCAATTGAAATTTTTAATTCGTTGGGTGCATTGGTGCACAGTTCCACTGTTTTAGGATCGCAAACGAGTATTGATGTATCGGTATTCCCTGCGGGTTACTACGTTGTTCGGATAAACGGAATTGCCAAGACATTTGTGAAATTGTAAAAAGGCAATATACCTCTGAAACTCCTTAACACTTTGTTTACATACATTCGAATTTGAACGTTATTCATAACATCTGATTAATATCTGCGGGTGATGCGTTTTATATTTTTGCGGGTAATAAAATGAAGAAAGTCGTGTACAAAATAACTCTATTTCTTTTTGGTTTCTTGTTGAGTTGTGCATCTATTGCGCAAGACGGATTAGAAGGCATAATCGTAGAGAAATTTTACGTCTCTACCAAAGCCGATAATGCCGGGAAATTATTCAGCGGCGATTTACCCAAGGGCAGCGTTACTTATAGAATATACGTCGATTTAAAACCGGGTTATCGTTTTCAGGCAGCATACGGAACTCCAACACATCCGCTGATTATACAATCTTCAGAGAAGTTTTACAATCACATTGAAGCAGGTAATATTCAACCAAATATCATCCCTGCACGTACTTATAAGAAGAATATCGCTTTGTTAGATTCGTGGCTTTCGGTAGGTTCTTGCGGAGAGGGTCAGTTGGGAATTTTGAAGGAGTATGACGACACGATGAAAGACGAATTTATTGTTTTTGAAAAAGGATATTTCAGAAACAAGAAGAAAATTGTTCCGCTATTTGAAAAAGACGGAATGAAAAGAGCTGAGTTTATTCCGTTTCCAACCTTTTACCAGATGGACTCTTTGTCTTTTGTGTTGGGAGCCGCCTCTCTTTCCAACAAGTTAGAGATTAACAATGCCGCATGGGCTTGTTTAGGGAAAGGCTCTGTAGGGGCCGATTCACTTTCTACGAACTGTGTTCTTATCGGTCAGTTAACGACACATGGAAACTTGAATTTCGAGTTGAATCTACTCATAGGTGCACCAAACGGTACATCTCAAAAATACGTTGCGAAGAATCCGGTGGGTGAGGAAAGTGAATGGACTCACCCAGACTTGATTTTCAATTCGGAAAACAAAAAAAATAAATCAAAGAAAAAATAAATCAGATGAAAAAAAGCTTACTCCTTATTGCCACTGTGTTCACTTCATTCATCGCATTTTCTCAAGTAGGATTGGAAGGAATTGTGGTGGAGAAATTCTATGTGTCAGACGCTGCAGACAGCACGGATGCAGCCGAAAACGGCGCGATGTATCCGCTGCATGTAGGTTCAGTTACCTATAGAGTCTATGCGAATTTATTACCGGGCTATAAAGTAATTCAATTGTTCGGGTCTCCCCAACATACAATGAACGTAGCAACAACTACTGCGTTTTACAACGACCCAAATTACGGTTTCAAAGTATATCAAGGTACTAGTGTAAACAATACCAAGAAGAACACGACATTGATTGATTCTTACTTTACCATTGGTGGAGTGGCGAATGGTTTGTGCGGTGTTTTAAAAACAGAAGATACCGACGGAACCATTGGAAACAACCAAGGGATTTTAGCGAATAACGATGCATTAGCAGGTTTGCCAATTACAGGAATGGACGGTGTAGACGGATTAATGCCAGGTGCGCCAATTCTTCCGAATGTGTTGGGTATTACGACTGAGTTAGATATTTTCGATCAAACTGTTGGAAACGATTTCACCACGAATGGCGCTGCTATTGCTGCTTTAGGAGGAATGGAAGGATTAACTCCGAGCAATCACGTATTGTTGGGACAATTCACTACAGACGGAGTTTTCAGTTTCCGATTGAACCTACAACTTTCTACTCCTACAGCTGGAGAAAGTCAAATTTTTGTTGCAGACTCTGCATTAACAGGAGAGTTTGTTGATTCAACATTGATATACTCTTCTCTTCCTCCAGTAATTGATTTGGTTGAATCAACTGGAGTAGTTTCCAACGTAGAGTTTTCTGCTTATCCTAATCCGTGTGAAAATCAATTGACGTTGATTCAATCGAATAATCAAGTAGACCGAGTTTCTATGAAAGTGTTAGATGTAACCGGTCGTGTAGTCATGAATGAAGTATACTGGAGTGCAAAGCACAACATAGACACATCGAATTTACCGAATGGATTTTACACGGTTCAGTTGGAGAGAAAAGGACAAATTCACACAGTGAAATTTGTAAAAAAATAAAAATTTAGAAGCCTGTTGTTATGAAACACTTTTTTGTAGTGCTTTTTCTTTTCCTAGCATCCCAGGTCCTTGTGGCCCAAGGTACATTAAGAGGAAAGGTTACCGATGAGAAGGGAGAATCGATGTTCGGCGTTATTGTTCGTACGCTCGAGAACGAAACAGTGATTGCACAAACCGATTTCGAAGGAACGTTCACCTTGAAGTTTCCAGACAACAAGCTATACACCTTGAATTTCGTAATCTTGGGTTACGAAACCTTGGAAGAAAAAATTCAAATCAAAGACAACGGCACAGTGTCTAAAGAATTCACTTTGCTGAATTCTTCGAACATCATTAAAGGAATGGATGTGGTAGCTAAGCGTGTGAAAGCGAACGACGGCTATATGGAGAAGATGAAGATGAATTCTGCGGTTACGTTAGATTTCATTTCAGCTGAGGTTATGAAGAAGACCGGAGATGCGAGTGTGGTGAATGCCATTGCACGTGTGTCGGGGGTTTCTACCAACGGCGGTCTCATTACAGTGCGTGGTATCGGTGACCGCTACGTTCGCACCACATTAAACGGTTCTCGTATTCCAACATTAGATCCATTAACCAATAACATTAAGCTCGACATCTTTCCTTCGAGTTTAGTAGACAATATTGTTATTTCTAAAACGCAAAGTGCCGACTTGCCTGGCGATTGGGCGGGTGCATACATCTCTGTCGAGACGAAAGATTATCCAGATAAACTTGCTATAAACATAGAGTCTCAATTCGGTTATAATGCGCAAACAACTTTCAAGAATTTCATTACTTCAGACCGAAGTAGTACTGATTGGTTGGGCTTCGATAATGGTCTTCGAATTAGAGACAACGACAACTTAACAGTTCCAAATCTAGACCCTTCAACATATCAGCAAATGGTAGCTTTGGGATTGGGCGATTATTTTGCCCAGCAAGGCATTCACGGTTGGACTGATGGAGATGCACAAGGCGATGCTTATTTCCGACTGGGTCTGGTTCAACTGGGTCTTTTGCCTGCTGCACAATTCAACGATCCTACAGCATTCGCAAACGCACGAGATCAATACAATTCAACTTACAAGCCTCAGGCGTTCAATACTATCAATCCGAACGGAACGAATTATGCCAATGGTTTCAGCAACAATTGGAATACCAAATACAGACGCGCACCAATTAATTTTTCACAAAGTTTCAGTATTGGAGATCAGAAAACACTTTTCGGAAAAGAGTTGGGTTTCATTTTCGGATTTAAGTACGGATCTGCTATTCGCTTCGATCCAAATGGAATTTCTCAGCGCGTTGGCGACGAGTCGTTGGGTTATATTTTCGATAGACAAGACAGTGCGAAAATTAGCCGAGAAACGAACTCAATAAGTGCCCTTATCAATGTCGCGTACAAGTTGAATAAGAACAACAAAATTTCTCTGCTCTTCATGCCAAATATCATTGGCAACAATGATGTAGCGAGTTTTGAGGAAATGCCGTTTGGCGAGCCTTTTCAGGAGGCCGCAATTTCTAAGAATATTTTTTATGAGCAGCGTAAACAGATGGTTTATCAGTACTCTTCGCAACACTATATTCCTACACTCAAATTGAAGTTAGATGTGAATGCATCATACACTGATGGAAGTAGTATTGCGCCTGATTTTAAAGCCACACAGTATGTTCAATTCCTCAATTATTATACAGTTACAGGATATCAGTTTGCACCGACCGCTGGCGATGGAATACGCAGATTTGATCGCTACTTGGATGAGAATATTTTCGATGGAAGAATAGGTTTTGAAATGCCACTCAAATCTAAAGTTGAAGGTGTCGTTCGTAAGTTAAAATTCGGTGCGGCGACACAACGCAATTATCGTAAAATTGATAATAACGAATACAGGTTGTTTGCAGGAAATCAGGGTGTTGTCTCTCCGTTATTAGATGGAGATTTGGACAGCTACTTAAGTTTAGACAAGTTTGTTATTCAAGACGATATTCTAGATTATTATTATGCCGATTTCGATTTTGAGCGAAATCACAGTTTTGGAAATAGCAATGTCGAAGCGGTCTATGCATTAATGGATTTTGAGATTAATGAATCGCTTCGTTTCTCTGGTGGGGCGCGTGTTGAACACACTGATATTTTTACAGATGCCGATAAGTTCTACGAGGAAGGTTATGGCGTAAATGACATTAGAAGAGAGAATGTGGGTGGATTTGCTTTAGTAAATGCAGCATCAATTAATCAATGGGATGTCTTACCAAGTGGTAGTTTAATTTATAAATTGAAGTCGAAGAAAGAAACCCAAAGTAATTTGCGTTTCAATTACAGTCAATCTGTTGCGCGTCCGAGCATACGTGAGTTAAGCGACGCTGCAATTTTCGATAATGAGTTTCGAACTGTTATTTACGGAAACTCCGATTTGAAAATGGCTAGAATTGCGAACTACGATTTTCGTGGTGAAGTTTATTTTCAAAATGGCGACAACTTATCAGGCAGTGTATTCTACAAAGATTTCCGCAATCACATAGAAATGGGATTTGGAGGTGCAGGTATTACTTGGGACAATATTGAAAAGTCGACAGTACGTGGGATTGAGATTGAAGGAAAGAAGCAACTTGGAAAGAATTTTGAGTTTCGTGCGAATCTGACTTTGGTTAAATCTGAAGCGGAGTTCGTTAGAAAGGATTTACAAATTGTTGAGGGCATTAAGGTATATACAATTATTGATACGTTGTATCGCCCTATGTTTGGACAAGCACCTTATTTGTTCAATTCAATTCTATCTTATACGGCCGATTCATTGGGCTTAACTGCTACGATTAGTTACAACGTGCAAGGTCCACGATTGGTTATTGCTGGTGCGGTGAAAGGAAGACCTGATGTGTATGAAATCCCACGCCACTTGTTAGATTTCAAGATCAGTAAAACATTGGGTGAACACTATAGCGCAAGTATCACTGTTCGCGATATATTAAACTCGCCTGTACGCAGATCCTATGATTTGCCAAATGGTTATGTAGACTTTGATCGATTCAGATATGGAACGAATTTCTTAGTCAGCTTCGCTTACAAACTTTAATTATTGATTGAGATGAAGACATTTTTAACAACCATATTCCTTTCAATTTTTGCTGCGCATTACGCTTCAGCGCAATTGGAGAAAGTGATTATAGAAAAGTATTACGTAAGCGATGCGAATGACGCTACAGATAATTCTGGCGGTGGAGTTGCAGTTGGTTCTACAACTTATCGCATCTATATTGACCTAAAACCGGGAACAATTCTCAAGCGTATTTACGGTGACGCAAATCATCCGTTTTCTATTTCAAGTTCAGAAGTTTTTTACAATAATATTTTGGATGGACAAACTTTCGGAAAGGACTTTATTAAAGGAAGATATTTAGAGAACACGGTTGCGTTGGATACATGGTTAACATTGGGCCAGACGGCAAGACAAGGCACGAAGTATTATTATGGAATATTGAAAGGCCAAGATACCGATGGGTCTTTTGTTGGTGGAGTGAATAACGATGGAGGAAGTGCAGCGGTTGCTTCTGGATTGCTAATCAATGAAGACCCTACGTGTGGTATTCCTTTGACTGTTGCAGACGGCATGGACACTTTGAACGCTGCACCATCCAATTGGTTAAGCGGGGGAGTTTTAGATTTTCTCTCTGGAAATGACACGACCATGTTTGGTTCATTGGTTCCGCAAAGTAGTTTCTGGAGTGATAATTTTCTTTTAAGTTGCTCGGGAGTTCAAGGAACAGTGGTAGACAGTAACCAGGTTATCATAGCCCAGCTGACAACACAGGGAGAGTTGGCCTTCGATATAAATATTACAGTGGAAGAATTGGTTAACGGCATTCCGACTCTTGTGAATTATGTATCAAAAGACACCTTATTGGCTGATAACGAAAAATACAATCCGCTGTTAAGTTATCCCTATTCATGCGGATGTAACGATCCGAATTACATGGAATACAACTCTTCGTTCGTATGCTTGGAAGAGGGAAGTTGCATTACGCCTATAGTCTTTGGTTGTTCGGATTCACTAGCATGTAACTACGATCCTGCTGTGAATGTGAATGTTCAAGAGTTATGCTGTTATCCCGGCTCTTGCGCAGGAAGAAACATTGAAGAAGTTTGTCCGTCACTTATGGGGAATGATTTCGATATAATGGTTTATCCGAATCCAACAGAATCGAATATCTCATTGAACATCATTTCTGGTATCGATGGAACATGGAATTACGAAATCTACAATTCGTATGGTTCGAATATGAGATCGGGATCTATTACTTCTTCCGATTTGAATGTGATAGTACCACTTGTAGTTTCGGATTTAGTTCCTGGTATATATCAAATGAAAGTTTCAAATGGAGTAATGAGCAAACACAAATTATTTATTAAGTTATGAGACCGTTACTTTTAAACACCGTAGCCGTTTTTTCTTTGGTTTGCATGGCTGTTCTTCAATCGTGTAATACAGATAGTCCTGAGCAACCAGTTGTTGAAACAGGCAGCGTTAGTGATATCGAAGGAAATACATACAAGACTGTGAAAATTGGCAATCAGTGGTGGATGGCAGAAAATTTAAGAGTAACCAAGTTTAATGACGGACAATTGATTTCCTTCATTGACGAAAATGCCAATGACACCGTGTGGTCTGAAGCAACAACACCTCTATACACTGCAATTAACAACGGACAATTCGGTTTGCTGTACAACTATGCCGTGGTTGAATCTTCTGTAAATATTGCGCCGGAAGGCTGGCATGTCGCCACTGACGAAGATTGGAAGGCGTTAGAAAGGGAAGTAGGAATGTCTCAGATTGAATCCAGTTCTTTGGGTTGGAGAGGTTCAATGGAAGCAGAATTATTGACTGCTAAAAATTCTGCAGGTTGGCCTGAAGGCGCTACGTTATTTGGAAAAGATACTTATCAGTTTAATGCAAAGCCAGGTGGTTGCCGCGTGTTCAATGGTGAACTGAATCTGCAAGGGAACACAGCTTTTTGGTGGACCGCAACTACTGATGGAAATGAAGCGTGGTATCGATACTTCGATGCTAGTCAAACTCGAATTTTTAGACAGCACACTTACAAAGGATACGGCATGAGTATTCGTTGTGTAAAGAATAATTAATTATGAAAAAGGTTGGATCACTCATATTATTTGCGGTTGTATTGTCTGTTCAAATCAGTGCGCAGAAATCAATGGCTATTGGGGGCTATTTTTCTCCAAGCTTTACTTCGAGCTTCACTTCTTCATCAGAAGAATTGAGTTGGTTGAATACCGATATTAATAATATATCAAAGCCTGGTTTTGGATATGCTGTGGGTATTTTTGGCGAAGATAAAATTTCGGAAAAGATTAGTGTTCGCGCGGGTTTGGGATATTTAAGTTTGGGCGAAAATGTAGATTCATTGACGAGTTTAGGCATTGATTTGTACAAAACGAATTACAGATTTATTGAGCTTCCTGTAGTAGCCTCATATTCTTTTGGTTCGAATAAATATGTTCGTCCATTTGTTTCCTTTGGGTATGTCCTGAATCTTTATTTGAACAGTCGAATTATATACTCTTATACAGGATCGAACAGAGAAGAATCACAGCACATCAAAAATGACTTCAATTCAGTTAATCATGCGATGAGATTAGCCATTGGATACGATTTTATCGTCGATAAGAAGTGGAATTTGAGGACGGAGTGTTTTGCAAGTTCATTCGTATCTTCTCTAACAAATCAAGGGGTCAGCAGACGTCCGTTTGCGTTTGGACTATCAATTAGTTTAGGAAAAAGTAAATAACTTTATAAAGGTTTTTCGAAAAAAAACTTTAGTTAAGGCAATGTGAAGGAGCTTTAACAAAATCGAAACTTTTAAGGTAAATTCTTTAACAAAACCACAAAGTTATCTTCATTTTAAAGGTTTAATGAAAGGGCATCTTTGCCCCAAATTAAACTAAACAAATGAAAACTAAACAGAACATTTTCAAAGCCATGGCTTCTTTCGCCTTGGCTTTTGGTGCTTTTGCAGGTGCACAGGCACAATCTAACTTAGGGGTCGACTGCGGATGCCCTTCGGTTTCTTCGAGAACTGAAGTTATCGTTAGTACTCTGCCAGGCTATGTGGGAATAAATGGCACTTACGGCGGTGAGTTAACACAAGGAGCAAATTTTACTTGTGATAAAACGTACATCTTAGACAAGAAAATTTATATCCCAGCGAACCAAACATTAACGATTGCTCCAGGTACTGTAATCAAAGGAAGAGCGAATTTAGTTACAGCACCAGCTGAGGCTACTGCTTTAGTCATTGAGCGAGGCGGGAAAATTTTAGCCTTAGGTACTGTGTCTTGTCCAATCGTATTTACTGCGGAAGCTGATGATTTGAGCGGAACTTATCCTATTTACAATGTAGGAAAATGGGGTGGGGTTGTCTTACTTGGAAAAGCTTCAAATAACCTAACTCTTGCAGCTAATGGTCCATTCGTACCGGGTGGTGCAGGTAAATTGGCTGTAGCCGATGGTTTAGGTACGGTTGAAGGGTTTGCTTCATCAAACCCACAAGACCAGTATGGAGTGGCCACCAGTATTCCTTCTGCTTATGGAAGTGGTACTTCACCTGCTGCATCAACCTATACATTCGATGTGTCGGCTACTGGAACTTCTAATAGTAGCGGATTTCAACGTTTCACTGTTGCGGGTAATCTAACGAATTTCCTTCTCAACGGAATGTCAGTAACAGGAACTGGAATAGGAGCTGGAGCTGTTATATCGTCATCTAGTTTCAGTAGTCCTAATACAACAGTAGTTTTGAGTACAACGGGTACTGCACTTTCGGGTCCTATCACTGCGTCTTTAACAGGAACTTATCCATTGGCGCCAAGCACATCTGCATATTTTTTCAGTCAGACTGCTCCAGCTGCACTTTTAAACGCAACAGGTCCTATAGTAGGTGGTTTGAATTATGCTACACCATTTATTGGAACTGCTGGTGGGACATTTGATGACAACGATAACTCTGGAATTATGAAGTATGTTTCTATTCGTCATTCAGGTGCAATCTTAGCAGTAGGTGCAGAGATCAACGGATTGACTTTGGCTTCTGTAGGTCGTGGTACTACGATTGACCATATCGAGATTGTTTCTTGCGCAGATGATAATATCGAAATTTTCGGTGGAACAGTAAACTTGAAGTATGTTTCTACCTTGTTTGGTAATGATGATATGCTTGATTATGATTTGGGATGGAAAGGTAAGTGTCAGTTTTTCTTTGGAATGAAGAATACAGGTGTCGGTCCGACTGGTGGTGCATCTCTTGGTAGTCCTGACAATGACAACGGTATTGAAGCAGATTCTGATGATAACACTTCAAATTCATCTATAAAATCTACTCCTGTAATGTATAACATGACATTTATAGGTAACGGAAAATCAGCAGGTACTTCAGATAATCGCGGTCTTTCAGGTGCAAACTTCAAAGAAGGCGCGCAAGGTGAATTATACAATTCAATTTTCGCGAACTTTAAGAACGGTGTGAATTTACAGGTTCAATCAGGAACGAGAGTTGGCGACGGATACGAGTATTGGAATGCAGGATCATTAAAAATCAAGTGTAATTCATTTGTCGGAATTGGTTCTACCACTAGTCCTGTAATTGAAAATAACTACCTAGTATTAAATGCTAGTTCTTTGGCTTCTAATGGTACTGCCCCTTCAGGAGCAGATACAACGAAATTCCTAGTTACTGACCTAAATACAGCATACTTCAATAGAGCTGCTTCTGCTTCGGTTGAACCATCTGCAATACCAGGTTTCAGTTATGCATTTACTGTAAGCGCTACAAACGCAGTAACCGTTAAGAATGACGTTACTCCAAATCCAGCATTAACATTGGCTGCAGGTTGCCCAACGGCTCCAGTTGATGGTTTCTTCGAGCCAGCTGCTTACCGCGGTGCGTTCTCTTCTACACCTGGTGACAACTGGTTGTCTAACTGGACTTATTCTCAAGTGTTGAATGCTACTTCAGGAATTAGTGCTTGTGCTACTGACTTGAATTCAGATGGCGTTACAGACGTAAACGACTTCTTGATTTTTGCTCCAGCATTCGGTACTTCTTGTAACTAAAAAATAGAAAAACATCGGTTTCTGCAAGCCCACAATTTGGTGGGCCTTGCGGAAGCCTTAACAAAAAAAATATGAAAGCAATAAAGTTTATACTTGGATTAGGCTTGATGGTAGCTTCATCAAGCGTTTTCTCACAAGGCTTGCAAGGCATAGTCGTTGAGAAATATTATCAGGCAAATGCGGCGGATGTTGCAGATGCAAACTCAAACAGTAACTCTCTTGTTCCATTGACTACGAGCTCGGTTACTTACCGTGTTTATGTAGATATGGCGGCTGGATATAAATTCAACAACATATTTGGTAATTCAGCTCACAATTTAACGGTAAGTTCAACTACAGGGTTTTTTAATGATGGCTCTTGGGGAGTAGGAATTAATCCAGGTACTCAAAGTACAGGCAACATCAGGAAGAATACGGGTATGATCGACTCTTGGTTCACTACCGGTGGAGTTGCAACGGGAAAAGTTGGTGTTTTGAAATCTGAAGATACCGACGGTTCCATAGGTAACGCTCAGAACATTTTAGCTAATAACCCTGGCGGTTGTTTCGGTCTTCCGATTAACGGTGCTTCTAGTCAAGATGGTTTCCTTCCGAGTTCTGCCTCAACTTATTTGGCACCAACAGCTGTGGGTGTGCCAACTTCAGTGACCGATATATTGTCTAATGGTTCGACATCAGGTTCTATCGTTATGACCAATGGCTCTATCGCTGCTTTGGGTGGTATAACAGGAGCTACTTCTTCAAACATGGTTTTAATTGGTCAGTTCACAACAAATGGTCAATTTAGCTTTGCATTGAATATTCAAATTCAAAACATTGCAACTGGTGTTGCTGAGAACTATGTTTCTTCTAACCCAACCGGTTCTGAACAAACTCATCCAACTCTTACTTACGTTCCAAACGTTGCGCCAACGATTTCTCTTGCAGCTTCTCCGGCTTCTGCGAATATTATTAACGGAACCGCAATGACTTTTACTGCTACTGCAGCAGACAACGGAACAATTACAGATGTTAAATTCTATGATGGTACAACTCTTGTATTTACTGATGCTACTTCTCCCTACGTATACACGTACACTGCAGTTCAAGGGTCACACAATATCACAGCGGTTGTAACTGATAACGAATGTGTGAGTATAACTTCAAATCCTATTGCATTCACTTCTGCTGCTAACCAAGCTCCAACTATCACTGTAACTGCTCCAACAACAACTGTTGCTGGAACTGTTTT
This sequence comes from Flavobacteriales bacterium, assembly GCA_044354975.1. Lineage (GTDB taxonomy): Bacteria > Bacteroidota > Bacteroidia > Flavobacteriales_D > Sanyastnellaceae > CAIZGX01. Next base: position 16,612 of record JBIKZA010000015.1, on the reverse strand, counting down.
AACATTTACAGCTTCTGCTTCTGATGTTGACGGTACTGTTTCTCAAGTTGAGTTTTTCGTAAATAACGTTTCAGTGGGTGTAGATACCTCAACACCTTATTCAGTTACTTACACTGCAGTTTTAGGTTCTGGTCAACAAGTAAAAGCTGTTGCTACAGACAACCTAGGATTAACTGGAAATTCAAACATTGTAACAATGAACGTTCTTGCTAACGTTCCTGCTACTGTTTCTATGACTGGCCCTGCTGCAAATGGAATCTATTCTAGTTATGTAAATGCTGGTGCAGGAACTTTAACTCCAATGACTTTTACTGCTACTGCTGCTGATTCTGACGGAACAGTAACACAAGTTGAATTCTTCGTTGACGGTGTATCAGTTGGTGTAGATGCAACAACTCCGTATTCTGTTATTTGGGACAGTACTTCAGGAACAAAGGTTGTTACTGCAAAAGCAACTGATAGCAACGGTGCTATTACTACTTCAGCAACATTGACATTAGTGATTAATGACTTACTTGCATTGCCATACGAAGTTGTTTCTGTTTCTCAAACATGTGAATTACCGACGTATTGCGTGCCGGTTGCTGCTGCTTTGACTAACCCAGTAAACGACGTAAAGGGATATGATGTAGTAATGAATTACGATGCTACAAAAGTTGTTCCTACAGGTAACGTTACAGTTTATAGCGCATTGGTAAACCCTGCATTAATAGACGTAGCTACTTCATGGATATCTGGTGAGTTGACTATTTCTTTAAGTTTCAAAGGAACTGCTCCTGCTAACTCTGAATTCAACGGAACAGGAAATCTATTCTGCGCTGAGTTTACGCGTTTAGCTGGTTTAGCTCCGTTTGACCAATCTCAGGTATCTGTTTCTTTCATGCAAGAAAGTTACATTACAGGAGTTCAGCAAAAGCCTGTAACTGCGAACAATATTTTTTCTACAACACAACAGAACTATGTTGCGAACTTGCAATACGGATTTGATGGTTCTGCGATTTCTTACAACGCAGCAGCGCCAAACGCATTTTTGGTGACTAACATTTACGGTGCAACGGGTACTACAATCAACAACCCGTCTACTCCCGTAACTCCAAACGTTGCTGGACAATTCACACACAACTTAGGTAACGGAACGAACGTATCTATTCAACGCGACATTAACAACTTGAACACTATTCAATTGATTGTTAACGCTGCTGATGCGATCATAGCTAAAACACTTTTACTGAACCAATACACAAGTGCTACCGCTCCTTCTATCTATGCAATGCTTTCAATGGACGTTAACTTGGACGGAGTAATCAGTTCTGGTGACCTAACTCAAATGAAGCAAAGAACTACCTTGGCTATCCCAGAATACCAACAAGCTTGGAACTACAACAATCAGGGTGTTTCAAACGGACAAGCTTCTAAAGACTGGATCTTTGTAGATGCTACTCGTGTTGCTACTGCAGCTTACCAAATCTCTTCTACCTTCCCAGCGAACAACCTAATCGGTTACTCAAAAGGAAAAGTTCCAGTTGTTCCTTTTGAACTTGCTGCAAATCAAACAGGTTACAGCGTAACTAACGCTACTTGTCCATTGGTTTTGACAGAAAACTACAAAGGTGTTATGTTAGGTGATGCCGACGGGTCATATGGTGCGTATGCAGCAGATGGTATCTTGAAGACTAACGAATCTGATTACATCTTGGTAGATTTAGGAAATGCTATTGTTGAAGGAACGACAGTTTCTGTTCCAGTTGCATTTGTTTCTGAAGAGCCAGTTAACGCTTTCGATATCGCGTTACAAGTAAACGAAAATACATTGACTTACGTGTCAATGGAAGACACTCAGTTGGGTTCAGAGAGCGATGCTTTCTACAACAACAGCGACAAGACTTTCCGTTACACTGCCTTGAACATGAACGACTTCTCTTCAAATGCAAGAGTAGCCTACATTACTTTCGAAACAGCTGATGGAAAAATCACTGAGAAAGATTTAACTGCTGAATTGGGATTGTTAAACGGTAAGCAAACTGAAGTGAGATTTGTTAAATCAATTCAGACGGGTGACAATGCAATTGATATTTTCCCAAATCCATCGAACGGTATGTTCACTGTAATGTCTCACGAAGACGGACAAGTAGATATCGTTGACATTGCTGGAAAATTAGTGTTCCCAGGAGCTATTGTAAAAGCAAATCAAGTAGTAGAAGTAAATATGCCTGAGCTAAGCGCTGGAGTATATTTCGTTCGCTTCCATAGCAACAACGCCTTGTCAACCAAGCGCCTTGTTATAAGCGAATAACCATATATGGTTTGAATTTGTTAAAAGAAAAGGTTACTCAACGGAGTAACCTTTTCTTCATTTTAAAAAATAAGAATATGAAGAAGGTTTTACTTGTTTTCACTCTGGCTTTGGCTGGATTTTTTAGCTCATGGGACGTTCATGGTTCCAATAGAAAATCTGAGGAATTATTGACTTTGTCTGATACCGTTGTATTCGATTTGTCATTGGCTACGTATTCCAACAGTGGTGGAATTTATTACATAGATATTCCGGTGTTAATTTATTCAACCAACACTGGAATTAATGCATTAGATTTTTGGTTCAATTTTAATTTGAATAAAATGACCTACGTAAGCACCGTGGCACTTGAAGCGGGTATAGATCCATTTACAAATTACAATGTGAATAATCTTGTGCTAAGCAATACAACTTCGGGAACTTCTGCCTCATTCTCAACGCCACTATACACCGAAATTCTAATGCTTCGCTTTTCATTAGCCACTGCGTGTACTGACGTTCTGCCATCAGATTTTAGCAATCCTTATGCTTTAGTAAACGGTATTTTAAGCAGTTATTTGTTTGTTGCTCCAGATGCAATACCTCCATTTGAAATTGAGCAACCGCAGCCTTATTGCAGTTCCGATGAAATCGTATTCAACTACCCATACGCTTCTGTAAATGGCAGAGTTATTCAGTCATATGCATGGGACTTTGGAAATGGACAAATAAGCGCGTTGCAATCTGACGTGGCTGTTTATGACGCTGAAGGCAACTACCCAGTAACGTTGACATTAACGACCGTGGACGGTTGTGTTTATCCGATTCAGAACACTGTTGCCATTTTCCCAACGCCGGTAGCGGCATTTTCAAGCAACTGGGATGAAACTACCAACGTTGTAAGTTTCACCAATGAGTCTACCATTTCTTCGGGATCAATTAACATTTACTCATGGGATTTCGGAACGAGTACTTCCAATTTGCAAAATCCAGATTTTACGTTCCCTGTGCCAGACTATTACAATGTAACCCTTACGGCGACGTCAGATCTAGGATGTACAAGTTCAATTACTCAATTGGTAACCGCCATTGATATTGTAGAGTTGGACAACAGAAGTTTCCATATTTTCCCAAATCCAGCCAATGACTTTATTCAAATAGAATCTAATGTCCATACTGTTGGACGAATTACCGATATAACCGGAAGAATTCTAACAGAGAACTTTATTATTCAAGCCAATCAAGTAACAAGCTTCGACGTATCGACCCTTGCAACGGGTTATTATTTCTTAGAAAGTGTTGACGTTGATACTGTTTTAAGAGAAAGATTTGTAGTTGAGAATTAGATTAATGTCAACTAGTTTTCTATTTCTTAACATTCCGTTGCAATAAACTGCTCATTTTTGCGAAATGGAAAAGAGAAGAATTGGAATAGAAAGAGAGCTTTCGTGGTTACAATTTAACGAGCGTGTATTGCAAGAGGCACAAGACAATCATGTCCCCTTGCTCGAGCGCTTGAGGTTTTTAGGTATTTTTTCCAGCAACCTAGACGAGTTTTTCAAGGTTAGGTTCGCTACGCTAAGAAGAGAATTAAAGGCGCTTAGAAAGAGTAACTTCTCCGCTGCAAACGCACAGAAAAAGCAACTCGAAATTATTCACGATCGTGTAATTGAGCTTCAGCTGAAGTTTGATGCAACATTCGAAAAGACCAAAGAGGCGCTTGCCATCAACGGTATTCACTTCAAAAATGAATCTCAAGTGACTCCGACTCAAAAGGAGTTTCTTGAGGCTTATTTTGAAGACCAAGTGCGACACCACATTATTCCAATCATGTTAAAAACGCGAGGAAATATTCCTCCGTTGAACGACAACGAGCTTTATCTCATTGTAGACATCAATACCCGCTCGAAAGAAAAGGTGCATGCGCTAATTGAGGTGCCTACTGCTATTCCGAGATTCGTAACCCTTCCAACATTGGATGGTTCCGTGAATGTGATTATGTTAGAAGACATTATTCGCCTGAATTTGCGAAATATTTTTAGCGTTTTCAAGGTTTCAACTGCGAAGGCATTCGATATAAAGGTGGTGCGAGATGCTGAATATGAAGTAGAGCAAGATTATTCAAAAAGTGTTTTCGACAAAATTTCGAAGAGTATTCAGCAGCGCGACAAAGGGGAATATGTTCGTTTAAATTTCGATCGGAAATTACCCCAAGAGTTGTTGACGTTTTTGTTAACGAAAACAAAAATTAAAGACGCTGAGAATATTATTCCTGGAGGGAAATACCACAACAAGCGGGATTTCTTGAAGTTTCCTGCGTTCAATAGACCTGACCTGAACTTCAAGCCTTCTCCGCCGTTAACACACATTGTTCTTGCAAAGTCTCAGAACATTCTAGACACCGTAGCGAAGCAAGATATCTTATTGCATTATCCCTATCAAAAGTTTACGCACGTTCTAGATATGCTGCGCGCCGCGGCCATTGATCCGTTGGTGAGAACCATTCGCATCACCATGTATCGCATTGCGAGCGACTCGCATATTCTTCACGCATTAGTGAATGCCGCGAAAAACGGAAAGCGAGTCGTAGCTATTGTTGAGGTTCAAGCGCGATTCGATGAAGAACACAACATTGAAATTACCCGAATCCTTCAAGACGCTGGAGTGGAGGTTATACCCGGAGTTCCTGGATTGAAAGTACATTGTAAGATTTTTCAAATTAGTAGAAAAATAGATGGAAGAACCGAGCGCATTACGCACATAGGAACGGGCAACTTCCACGAGAAAACAGCGAACATCTATTCCGATATTACCCTGTTAACGGCGCATTTAGAGATTGGAAGAGAGGTTAGAAAATTATTCGAATTTTTTGAAGCCAATTTCCACCGTCCTATTTTCAAGCACTTGCTTGTCTCTCCATTCAATACACGAAGAAAATTAATGGAGAACATTCAACGCGAAATTCATTTCGCGAAGAAAGGAAAACACGCTTCCATTATTCTTAAGATTAATAATTTAACCGATGAGACGCTCATAAAAAAGCTTCTCGAAGCTGCCGAGGCGGGTGTGCAAATTTCATGCATCATTCGTGGCGTTTGTCTACTTCAGCCTTCAACAAAAAAGCAGAAGAAGAATATTCACATGCGCAGTATTATAGGACGTTACTTGGAGCACGCGCGCTTGTTTGTTTTCAATAATGGAGGAGATGAAGTAATCCTATTTGGAAGCGCCGATTTAATGACGCGTAACTTAGATTATCGCGTGGAAGTAACTACCCCAGTGTACAATAATTCACTCAAAGCTGAAATTAAAGAGTGGCTGCATATTCAATTATCTGACACAACAAAGGCACGATCGCTTCATTCTGGAGAGATCAATAACTATATTTGTCCGCTAGACTCGAAATTATTAAAAGACAGCCAGGTAGAATGGAAAAAATACTTGGAATCGAAGTCTGCAAAGGTATAAATTGAAATTTAGAATATAGTGAGAATAGCCGCAGTTGATATTGGCTCGAATGCCATTCGTTTGTTCGTAGCAGAAGTTTTTTATGATTCTGGAAAGATTGAACTAGATAAAATAAGTCACACCCGATTACCCATTCGCTTGGGGGAAGATGTGTTTACATTCGGAAGAATTTCAGAGAAAAAAGAAAAGCAGCTTGCTCAAGTTTTAACGGGCATGAAGCTGCTTATCGATTCGTTAGATGTAGAGCATTACAGAATCTGTGCAACAAGCGCTATGCGCAGCGCAGAGAATGGAAGAGAGGTTGTAAATGCGATTGAAATCAAAACTGGATTAGCCATAGACATCCTTTCGGGCGCAGAAGAGGCCGATATTATTTTCGGAAACTTCGAACAACAAGAATTGCCTAAGTCCAAGAACTATTTATTCATAGATGTCGGGGGTGGAAGTACGGAGTTAAGCATCATTGAAAATTTCGAACGAAAGCACAGTCAATCGTTTGAAATAGGAACGGTTCGCATGCTCATTAATGAACAAGAAAAAGTTCCTCGAGCCATTTCTTTTTGGTTGAAGGAGTATTTGAATGCGGGTTTAACATATGAGGCCATTGCCACAGGCGGAAACATTAGCTCTGCTTTCAAAATGCTAGAGAAAAAACAACGCGAACCCATTGCTGTGAAAGAGTTAGAAACTTTGCTCCGTGCGCTTTCGAAATTGACACCGCACGAACGCGTGAAGAAATTTACCATTCGACCAGATCGCGCAGATGTGATTGTCCCTGCATTAAATCTCTACACGCAAGTCGCTAACTCCGCCAATATTGAAAAAATATTCGCTCCGAAATTCGGATTGGCGGACGGTATTGTTTTGAAAATATTCAAGTCACTTTAATTCCGACAAGGATAATTTTCAAGTCTTCGTGTATTTTCGCTAAATGAACGCGAAAACAGTAGAGAACTCTATAACTACCATCACCGAACTTATGGTTCCTTCCTATGCTAATTTTAGTGGAAAGGTGCACGGCGGTATCCTTCTTTCAATTATGGATAAAGTGGCGTATGTGGCCGCTGCAAAACATTCTGGAACCTATTGCGTTACTGTTGCCGTGGAAGGCGTAGAATTTTTAAATCCAGTTGAAGTAGGCGAACTCGTTTCGTTTCAAGCCTCTGTCAATTACGTGGGCAATACCACCATGATTGTAGGCATTCGTGTGGAATCTCTCAATCCGAAAACAAGCGTCGTGAAGCACACCAACTCCTGCTACTTCACCATGGCTGCCAAAGATGAAGCAGGCGCACTCATGCAAGTGCCGGAACTAATTCTCGAAAGCGAAGAACAGATCAGAAGATTTTGTGAAGGAAGAGTCCTCCGCGATTATTCCAAGAAAAAACGCGATTTGTTGAAATCAGATTTGAAGGGAGTGACTCAGGCACAGCTTATCGAGCAATGCAACGAAGAACGTTGCGTAGTTAACCTGAAAGATTAATTCATACGAATGCGATCGCTGCTTATTCTCATATGCATAGCGCTTTCGCTTCATTCGAATGCTCAGTCGAAAAAAGTCATAGTTCTTCTTCCGAATGTCAACTGTATTTCGCTCGACACGTCTATCGTCCGTCCAAGCTCTATACAAGTCTTTCATAAAAACGCGATTATTAAATCCGGATATCGCTATACGGTGCATGCGCAAATGCTTTTGCGCGACACCCTTTTGAATGATACGCTGAGCGTTGAATTCGAGACACTGAACATTCCTTACAGCGCATTTTTGCAGACATACGAACCGCAATTCGGAAAACGCGATGTGTTCCAGTTCGGGACCATTCAAGCGCCACAGACGGAACGTTCGTACGATGCCATTCAAAAAAGTGGATCAATCACCCGAGGCATTTCATTGGGAAACCAACAAGACCTTGGCGTTCAGTCTTCCCTCAACCTTCAACTTACAGGAAAAATTGCAAATCGTTTTCAATTGCTCGCATCTATTTCAGACAACAACATTCCCGTTTCTTCTTCCGGAAGTACACAACAATTTCAAGAGTTCGATCAAGTGTTTATTCAACTCACAGATAAACGAAACAAGATTATCGCTGGAGATTTTACCTTGCCTCTGCGCACGCATTACTTCATGAAATACACGAAGCGAGGTCTGGGTTTATTCGTTCAAAACACCAGTGAAATTAAGTCACAAGGCATTTTGAAAAGCGAAGCTTCCGTTTCTATTTCGAAGGGTAAATTCAATCGCCAAAGTATTTTAGGTATAGAAGGAAGTCAAGGCCCATACCGTTTACAAGGTGCCCAAGGCGAGTCTTACATCACTGTTTTAGGTGGGACGGAAAACGTTTACATCGATGGAAAAAAATTAATTCGCGGACAAGACCAAGATTATTTAATCGACTACAATTCAGCTGAAATTGTTTTCACCCCGAGAAATAGAATTACGAAAGACAAACGCATTGTTGTCGAATTTCAATACAGTGATCGTCAATATGCACGTCCGTTAATCACAGCCGATTTCGAATACACCACGAAGAAGGGAACGACCTACGTTCAGTTTTTTCAAGAAATGGACGCGAAGAATCAACCCTTACTTCAGACGCTTACTGCAGAAGATCGCGTTACGCTTATGCAAGCGGGCGATGCATTTTCAAGCACGAACGTTAGCGGAATAGACAGCGTGGGATTCCTGTCGGATCGAGTAATGTACGCGATTATTGACACACTCACTTACACAAACGTTTTGGTTTATTCGACGAATTCAACAATTGCTTTTTTCACCGCGAATTTTACGTTTGTTGGAAATGGGAATGGCGATTATGTTGAGAATGGTTTTTCATCGTATGGAAAAGTTTTCAAATGGGTAGCTCCTGTAGATGGCGTGAAGCAAGGAAACTACGACCCCATCCAACGGTTGACTGCTCCGAAGAAACAGCGCATGCTAGTGGCAGGACACACCGCGAATTGGGGAAAAGAAACGAATTACTGGAGCATGAATGTGGAAGGAGCGTACACCGATTTCGATGCCAATACGTTTTCAAGTTTGAACGATGAGAACAACAAAGGCTTTGCACTGAAAGCGAATTTGAAAGAGAAGATTGCAGGAAGGAAGGAAGGGAAAGTTTTTCTGTGGGAAATAAATACAGAGAACTTGTCCTCTGCATTCAATCGCATTGAACGCTTTCGCGAAGTGGAATTTGAACGCAATTGGAATACGCGCACATTGCTGCGCTACGGCGAAGGCGAATGGTTGTCTGAAGCCAAAGTAGTTCGCGAATTCTCGCAAGGAAAATTTATTTCACTCAGCGGTGCGCATTATGAAATTGGTTCAGTCTATGACGGAAATAAAATGAAATTTTTAGTGAACGCAGATCTTTCGAAACGAATCAAGCTTCAAATAGATGCCTCTGCGTTAGAGACCAATGGCGCAGTGAGTTCTTCGTTCATTCGTCAAAAGGCCCATCTGTACCGGGAAGGCGAGCGCTTTACTTTTGGAGTTCGCGACGAGCAAGAACAGAACACGTTTGCAGTACCGCAGCAATCATATAAATTTTTCGATGGCGAGGCGTACTTCCGCTCAACGGATACAACGCATCGCGCGTTCAAACTATTTGTTCGAAACAGAAAAGATTATGCTTTTATAGTGAATGAAGTCACACCTATTTCTACGGCAAACAATTACGGGGTTGAATTTCGAAACACAACAAAGGGAGGAAGTTATTTCGCGGTGACTGCGAGTAACAGACAATTGATTTCGCTGAACAGTTTAGCGCTCATAAAACCACTGAGTAGTTTGCTCGGACGAATAGAATTTCGAACCCCGCAAAACAAATGGGCACAGCTTAATTTGTTTTATGAAACGTCAAGCGGATTGGAAGCGAAGCAAGCTTTTATTTATGCTGAAGTCCCTGCCGGACAAGGGGTGTACGTTTGGAACGATTACAACGACAACGGCATTAAAGAACTTTCAGAATTTGAAGTCGCAGCGTTTGCGTATGAAGCGAATTACGTGCGTCTGCCTGTTCAGACAACCGATTACCAGAGCGTTTACACAACGGCATTTACTACTTCCTTGAATTTGAATCCACGACAATGGAAGAATAAAAATTCGAATTTGTACAATGCAATGAAAGTATGGAGCACGCAGCTCATGAGTCGCGCGGAGCGGAAATCTACTTACGGAGGAATCGAGCATATTTCACCGCTGTATACCAATGAAGATTATTTGGTCTCTGCTGGAAATGTTTTTCGAGGAACACTTTTCTACCGCAAGTCTGATCCGAATTTCAGTGCCGATCTTACCTCGCAAAAGGTTATGAATAAAGCGTTCTTACTATCCGGATTTGAAACGCGCATAGAGCAGTCCTTCACAATAAATTTCAGAAAGGCAATTGAATCAAGCGTTCAGTTTTTACTTCAAGGTACTTCCGGAAACAAACAAACCTCTTCCGATTTTTTGGCTACGCGAAACTTTTCTTCCACATATATCACTGCAACTCCTTCGTTCGCGTTTCAACCTACAAACAACAAACGATATTCTGTTTTAGGGGAATACGCAATCAGAAAAGGAAACGCTAGCGAATCTGCTTTCCAAGCGCAAAGCATTTCTGTTGGAGCCGATGCGCAAGTAGAATCGAAGAATGGTCAGTTATTCAAAAGTGAGTTCAAGTACATACGCATTCAATTCGAAGGCGATGCAACGGGTCCTGTTGTCTACGATGCGTTAGGCGGATTGCAAGCAGGAAACAACCTCACGCTTGCATGCGCATGGCGCAAAACAATCAATCAGAATTTACAACTTTCATTGAATTACAATGGAAGAAAAAGCGACGGGCGCGATATCGTTCACGCTGGGAACATGAGCGTGCGTTTGTTGTTTAACTAAACCACATCATAATTTCTTCCAACTGCGCAGCAGGAATGTCTAGCTTGTTTTTCTTGCGGTATTGATTCAAGTTTTGGTGCAGTGCTGTTGGCTTGGTTTCCTTCAATTTATCTAATGAAAGAAATCCCATGCTCACGATTGCTTCTATCCAATGAGCTTGAATGCCTTTCGCTTCGAAAGAAGCAACATCTGGACCCTCTTGTTTTTTCTCCGGGCGCATTTGCGGGAAGAACAACACCTCTTGAATGCTTTCGTTGTTGGTCATCATCATAACCAAACGGTCAACGCCAATGCCCATTCCTGAGGTAGGCGGCATGCCGTATTCCAACGATCGTAAGAAATCGTAATCAATAAACATCGCCTCATCGTCGCCGCGTTCCATCAGGCTCGCTTGCTCTTCGAAGCGTTCGCGTTGGTCAATAGGATCGTTCAACTCTGAATAAGCATTCGCCAATTCTTTTCCGTTCACCATTAATTCGAAACGCTCGGTAAGCTCTGGGTTTTCGCGGTGACGCTTACACAACGGCGACATCTCTACAGGATAATCTGTGATGAAGGTTGGTTGAATGTAGTGCTTCTCGCACATCTCGCCGAACAAGGTATCGATGAGTTTTCCCTTACCTAAATTTTCTCCAGCATCTAATCCCAACTCAAGGCACTTCGCACGAAGCTCGTTTTCCGACTTTCCTGTAATATCGAACCCAGTGTATTCTTTAATCGCATCGGTCATGGTAACGCGCGCGAATGGAGCTTTAAAGCTTAATGTTTTCTCTCCGAACTGAACTTCGGTTTGTCCGAGCGCTTCCATTGCAACATGCTCCAACATTTGCTCGGTGAAATTCATCATCCAGTTGTAGTCTTTGTAGGCCACATAAATTTCCATCACTGTAAATTCTGGATTGTGCGTGCGATCCATTCCTTCGTTGCGGAAGTTTCTACTGAATTCGTAAACACCGTCGAATCCGCCTACAATAAGTCTCTTCAAATACAACTCATTCGCAATACGCAAATACATAGGAATGTCGAGCGAGTTGTGGTGAGTCTTAAATGGTCTCGCAGAAGCACCACCTGGAATGGCTTGAAGAACGGGAGTGTCAACTTCTAAATATCCTTTGTCGTTGAAGAAATTACGCATAGCATTCACAATCTTGGTGCGCTTCACGAAGGTGTCTTTCACTTTCGGATTCACAACAAGATCTACATAGCGCATGCGGTAGCGCAATTCAGGATCGGTGAATGCGTCGTAAATATTTCCATCTGCATCTGTCTTCACCATTGGAAGTGGCTTCAACGATTTAGCAAGAACTTTTAATCCTGAAACATGTATTGAAATTTCACCAAGCTTGGTGGTGAATAACGTTCCTTCAACACCTACGAAATCGCCGTAGTGAAGGAGGTGACGAACAACATCTTGGTAAAGTGATTTGTCTTCGCCTGGGCACAATGCATCTTGATTGATGTACAATTGAACTCTTCCGGTTGAATCGAAAAGATCTGCGAATCCCGCCTTTCCTTGAATACGCTGATTCATTAATCTTCCGGCTACAATAACCTGTTTACCCTCTTCATAGTTCGCCTTTATTTCTTCGGCGTTTGAAGTGGTAATAAATTCTTCAGCAGGGAAGGGATCAATGCCTAGCGCGCGCAATTTTGCGAGTGCTTCTCTGCGTACAATTTCTTCAGGGGAAAGATTCAAACTCATGAACGCGAATTTAGCACAATTACGAACTCGCCCTTCGGTTCGTGTGTGCTGAAATGCGCTAAAAGTTCAACAAGTGTTCCGCGACGTGTTTCTTCGAATTTCTTAGATATTTCGCGCGAGACAGAGCATTGTCGGTCTTCGCCACAGAATTTTATTAACTGTTCTAAGCATTTCACCATGCGGTGAGGAGATTCATAAAGGACAGAAGTGAAGGGGTTTTCGGCGATTCGCTTGAGTTGTGTTTCTCTTCCTTTTTTTTGTGGAAGGAAACCTTCGAAAATAAATTTATCGGTTGGAAGTCCGCTGTTCACGAGAGCAGGAACGAAAGCTGTTGGGCCAGGAAGGCATTCCACCGGGATGTTGTTTTGAATGCATGCGCGAACCAATAAAAATCCAGGATCTGAAATGCCAGGTGTTCCCGCATCGGAGATAAGAGCGACCGATTGCGATTGTTGAATGCGCTCAATAATATGATCGAGTTTTTGATGCTCGTTGTGTTGGTGGAAAGCCACCAGTTGTTTAGAAAATTCAAGGTGATGCAACAACCGAACGCTCACTCGGGTGTCTTCGCACAAAATAAAATCACATTCCTTTAAAATGCGAATGGCCCGCAGGGTAAGGTCTTCAAGGTTTCCAACAGGTGTTGGGACTACGAATAGCCTCATGCCATGTAGCGTCTGGTTACCAAATCGGTAAAGTCTTTCACGGCCATAGAATCTGGATTCCAGCTGTACTTATCTCTCAAGGTTTGAATAACTCGCATAGCTTCATCACGATTCGTGTTGTTCAATTTTTCCAACGTCACTTCGTATTCTTGGTTGTTTCCTTTGAACAAATCTTTGCAAAATTGAAAGCGTTGGTTCAAGGAAATATTCTTTTTCAAATCGGCGATTGGTGACTCCTCTAACTTCTTTGCAATGGTCGCTTGCTGACTCGCATTTTCTTTGAACGTGTCGTTCAACGAAACCATTGGTCTTACCTCAGCTTTCTGTTCTTCTTGTTTCGGAGCCTCTGGAACCACAGTCATAGTAGGTGTTTCAACAACCGGCTCGTCATTCGGAATCAACTGAAAAACAATATCTTCATCCTCATCTTCTTCTTCTTCCTCCTCCTCTTGCGCAGCATCTTTCGAAGAATCTTGTGCAACAACTTGTTCCACCTCCTTAATCGCATCAATCAAATTAACCTGATTCACCAATTCAACGGGTGTTGGAGAAGGAGTTGTATCTATTTTTATTGGCTCTACATTTTCCAATACGGCCTGCATTTTTTCTGCAGGAGTGCTCGATTCCGAAAATGCTTTGAAACGTAGAACAATGAGTTTTTCGTAGAGCTCACTGCAGAGTTCAACCAAGTGTTGCGTTTGTTCCGGCGACATGTTGCCAGAAAGCAGCTCGTTAATGTTGGTGTGAAGTTCTTCTGAAAGTTCTTTCAATCGCATTGAGTTTTCCATAGTACAATTTGTACTTCAAAAATAAACTCCCAATGCTTTCCTTTTCAGGAAGTATTGGGAGTTATTAAAAGAAGAAAGTGAAAACTTGCTTCTTCTGAAAGTTGAAATTAGTTTCCTTCGGTTTCTTCCTTTGGAATTTCAGGATATACAACCAACTGACAATCGCCAGGTGCTGCAACCAATTCTGGGTCTAATGTTTCTGGTGTAACCAAGAGTTGGTTCGCAAATTTATTGGTTGGATCCAATTGAAGAACCTGATTCCATGCAGACTTAGAGCAGTTGATGTCGCCCATGTTTCCGTAGTACAAACCAAGGTATTGGTATGCCTCGGCTAAGTTCTTCTTGTTCTTTTCAATGATCGCAGGATCTTGTCCAACTAAAATAATTCCCTTCTCGTAGAATGGTTTTGCCAATCCTTGTGCAGGGTTTGTTTCAGTTACCGCCGCAAGGTCAATTTTGTTTTGAGATTTTGCAACCCAGAACCACGCCTCTGGATAACGTACAGAGCTTCTGCGAAATGTCGTGTCTGCCAATACATATTGTTGCGAGAAATAGTACATCTGCCCTTGAATGAATTGATCCTTCGGATCGGCGCCCAATTTCACCATTTTCTTTTCGTACCAATTGGCGGCTTGGCTGTATAGTTTAATACGAAGAGCTTCGTTTTCTTTTCCTTTAGAAGCAATGGCTTTGTTGGTGTAGATCGTAGCAATTTCGTTATAACCCTCGGTGTATTCTGGGAAGAGCTCAATGGCTTTTTCCAAGTATACAATTCCTAAACTGTCTTGACCCAATCCCAAGCAAATTTTGCTGTAGTTAGCATAGTCAGAAGCATCGTGGATTTTCACGTCTTGTCTCGCAAAATAGATATCCATGTATTTTTTAGCTTCTTCGAAGTTTTTCGTTTCCAAATATGAATACCCCAGTACGCGATTTAAAGTATGGTTATCAGGATTACAAGGCATAGTTGCGGTAACTTCATAAATCGCACGCTCATAGTTTTTCGTTAAGTAGAAGAACGAAGCGTAACGTTGTTGAACACGACAAGAATTGTTTAACTCTAAATATTTTGCGTAAGCCGAAATAGCCTCGTCGAAACGTGCGTAATCCTTTAAAAGTTCAGCCTTTTCGCGGTAAGAAGGCGCGAAGGTTGGATCAGTTGCAATTGCTTCGTTGAAGAATTTCAATGCTTCGTCATTGTTTTTCGCACCGCGATATAATTTCGCTTTGCGGTACAAAGCCGGAACATATTTCGGATCAATCTCCAAGCACTTGTTGTACTGCGTAATGGCTTTCGATTGGTCGTTGATTTCCTTAAAACTATTGTAGTCTCCCAGCGTTAATCCGAGTTGCAATACGATGTTTTGATTTGTGATTTCAATCTCAGCTAAAGCGTCTAAAACGGTTTTTGCAGCATTGAGATTTTTTGATTTTTCAGCAATGTTAGCTGCTGCAATAGCGATGTAGGTGGTGTACTTTAAATCTTTTGAAGCTTTGAATTTTTTGTTGTCAACGATGCTGCGTGCTTTCGCGAAGTAGGTATCTGCCTTTCCTCCGTTTCCTTCACGCAATTCAATTTGTCCCAATCCAACGTAGTTCAGAGGGAAAAGAGAGTCTGCCAGTAAACCTGCATAGAAGGCTTCTTTCGCTTCAGCAGTTTTAAGGGGATCAATTAATTTTCCGTCTACTGCCCATTCCAAATAATTATATCCGTCTACTGCGAATTTTTCAGCACTGTTCGACATTCCAGCCAAATCACGAAGTGCTTTTTCATAGCGCTCATTCAATGTTGAAGTACGAATCGGGTCGAATGCTGGATTGAGTTCCAGTGGAGCGTTTTTTTGTGCTGTGCACGAAAGAAGTAGCAAGTTGGCTACTAGAATTGTGAATAGGTTCTTCATATTCATGTTTACTTATTTCAGGTTTAATCTTTAATTCTTATTACTCTTGTTGGCGACGTAGCAGCAACCATGCCCATTTTGTGAATGATCAATTGTCCCTTCTCTCCGTTCAGGAAAGAAATGAATCCCGTTCCCACCGTTCCCTTCAATCCCGTCCGAATAGCATAGACATCGCGCGTGAACGGATAGCTCTTGTCGAACACATAGGCTTGGAACGGATATCGCACACGTTCTGGATGATCCGTAAGCGTGTTATTCAATATACCCACAACGTCAATTTTATCTCTGAACGCCTTGGTAACCTTGTCTTCCGGATCGGTAATCCAGCTCACCGAAATAATTCCAATGGCTCCTGGATTGTCGTGCACGAAGTTAATTACAGCGGCTGTGCTGTCCATGGCAAAGAAGTTAGCAGGCATTCCACCACCATTCAAAAAACTCTCCTGCACGAAACGGGCATTGCACGATCCGTTGTGATCGAAGATGATTTGAATGTCTCCGTTTTTGTTGGAAGGGTTAATCTGATTCCAATTGGTGATTTGTCCGCTAAGAACTTGTTTCGCTTGATCAAGTGTTAAAACAGAATCTTGATTTTCTTGATGAATAATAAGTGCAATGGCATCTGTAGCAATTTTCACAGATTCAGGAATGCGTTGCTTCGAAGCAAAGAAGTCTAATTCATCTTGTGAAAGTGGGCGGTTAATTATTGCAGCTTGAATGCTATCTGCCAACAATAAGCGAATGATTTCTTCTTCAGTAGAATAGGTAGGATTAATTTTCGCCTTATCGTAAATCTGCTGATAAACCGGAATCTGCGATTGAATCATGAGGCTGTAACTCTCGTCGACTCCAATTTTCAATTCACCCGATGAAATGCCTTCTGCTGTTGTGTCGTAGTTGCCGCAGCTACCAAGCAAAGCACCGACGAGGAGTAGAA
>JBIKZA010000062.1:0-13818 GCA_044354975.1 Flavobacteriales bacterium | reverse complement strand
AAGTCATTTCCTTCACGAGTACGCTCACCAACACCAGCAAATACAGAAAGACCTGTGTATGCTTTCGCGATGTTGTTGATCAACTCCATGATCAATACGGTCTTACCTACTCCGGCACCACCGAACAATCCAATTTTACCACCCTTTGAGTATGGCTCAATCAAGTCAATTACCTTAATACCTGTTAAAAGGATTTCAGTAGCGGTAGACAAATCTTCGTAACGAGGAGCGGCACGGTGAATGGAATTACCATTTTCGTTGCTCACTTCTCCGATACCATCAATCGCTTTTCCAACTACGTTGAACAAACGACCCTTGATTTGTTCTCCAGTTGGCATGGTGATGGTGCGGCCAAGAGCCACAACCTCAGCACCTCTCTGAAGACCTTCAGTTGCATCCATTGCGATAGCACGAACTGTATCTTCACCCACGTGCTTTTGACACTCGAGGATTAGATCATCTGCGCCGGAACGCTTGATAGCAAGGGCATCTAGGATGTTAGGAAGCTTTTGACCAGCAGGGAAAGAGATATCTACCACCGGGCCAATAATTTGAACTACTTTACCATTTTGAGTTGACATAGAAAGATGTATTCAGTTTGAATTTCGGGCGCAAAAGTAATACAGGAACTCGAATTTTTCACTGAAAAATGTCTTAATCTGCCATTTTTTATTTAACACCTCGAAAATAGCGCTAGGGCAATATTTCCGACCAAACTCCTTTAAGCAGTTCAAACCGCCTTCAAAAGACCTTACTTTTGCACCATCATTGACCAAAGCATGAATAACCAAGGAAATAATTCTGAAGAATCCCTGAATTCGTCTAATCTATTAGTCGTTGTCTTCAAGTGGAGAAAACACCTGTTCCTCGTAACTGCAGCAGCAGCAATAATTGCGGCAGCAGCTTCCTTTCTGATTACAGAAAAATACAAAAGCACTGTTGTGCTTTTCGCTTCGCAGCAGCACAGCTTCGGGGAGCAACTTTTAGAAGATGTTAAGAAATCTGACGTTCTTGCCTACGGCGAGGAAGAAGACGCAGAGCGTTTAATGCAGATTATTAACTCGGATCAAGTTCGAGGAAGAATTATAGAGAAGTATAACCTTTGGGAAGTATACGATATTGCCAAAACAGACCGCGGAGCGAACACTTTAATCGGAAAAGAATACAACGAAAACGTTTCTGCTGACTTAACGAGATTTGGATCCATTGAAATTAACGTGTTGGACGCTTCACCAGAGCGCGCTAGAGACATTGCCAACGACATTGCGCAACTTACCGACTCGGTGAGTAACCAAATGCGCAGCGACCGCGCAATGTCGGCATTCTTGTATGCTAAATCCTCATTAGAGCTCCTTCAAACCGAAATAAAAATTCTTGAAGACTCGATGCAGTATCTTCAAGAGAAAGGAGTGTATAGCTACAAAGACCAGATTGCCTATTTAACTGAACAATACGGAACCGCCATTGTGGAAGGACACCCTGATCGCGCGCAGGAAATCAAAGTTCAAATGGATTTTCTTTCTAGATACGGAACACGTTACAAGAAAATTGAAAGCGAAATTGACGGGGGATATGAGAAAATGCAGATTCTTAGAAAGCGTTATGATTTGATGAAGATTGACGTTGAGTCTGATATTTCTTCTCACCTCGTGGTAGACAAGGCCGCGGCTGCCGATAAAAAGTCATACCCTATTCGATGGCTCATTGTTGTGGTGAGTGCCATGGCTACATTCGTCTTCGGCGTGGTGGTGATTTTAGTTCGCGACAACATTGAAAAGTTGAAAAAGGCGTAAGCAGTGAATTCCTTCACAGCATTTATAAAAAAGAACCCCATTCTTTTTTGGGGTGGTTTTTTCGCCGTTACACAGGGCCTTGCTGTTGCCTTGGAATTTTACCTACTCTTTATCCTTCCTGCTGCGCTATTCGCTTTGTGGCTGGCTATTCATAAAATTGAATGGGTGTGGTTCTTCAGTGTAATGGCCACTCCTTTGAGTATTAATCTTGAGGAAATGGAAGTGGCTCACATTGGCATGTACCTACCTACTGAACCCATCATAGCGGCTCTTTTACTTTTGATGATTTTCAAGATCATTTCCGGAAAAAGCGTAGACCGAAGAAGATTCAAACATCCTTTCACCTACATTATTGGCTTGTATTTGTTGTGGATGGTTTTCACCGCTGTAACAAGCGAGTATCCGCTTGTCTCATTTAAATTCATTGCTACACGACTTTGGTTTATCTCGGGATTTTATTTACTTGGCGCTCATCTTTTCCAAGACCTTTCCAACATAAAAAAATTCTTCGCGAGTTATTTAGCGCCACTCTGCATTGTAATAATTTATACCGTAACACGACACGCTCAATTCAATTTCGACAAAGAAAGTGCGCATTGGGTTATGGAGCCTTTATTCAAAGATCACACGAGCTACGGCGCTGTTTTGGCTATGTTTTTTCCAGTTTCCATTGGCTTACTTTTTTTGAAAAAGAAAAGTCCCTTGGTGACCTTCTTAATGTACGCTGCCCTGCTCATTGTGTCCATTGGACTTGTGCTGTCTTTCACACGTGCGGCTTGGGTTTCTGTTGTGGTTGCATTTGGAGTACTACTAATCATGATGCTTCGCATTCCATTGAAATATGTATTCTACGGGGCACTTATTTCAGGAAGTGTATTTTATTTTTCTTGGAACACGATTCAACAGCAACTGGGGCAGAACAAACAAGAGAGTAGCGACAAATTAGATGAACACGTTTCCTCTATATCGAACGTATCCTCTGATGCCTCGAATCTAGAAAGATTGAACCGATGGCATTGCGCCATGGAAATGTTTCATAGAAGGCCCATTGTTGGATGGGGACCTGGAACTTATCAATTCGTTTACGCTCCGTTTCAACAAGCGAAAGATCGCACCATTATAAGCACGAACAACGGCGATGGCGGTAACGCACACAGCGAATACTTGGGTCCGCTTGCGGAAGAAGGGGTGTTGGGAATGCTGCTCTTCATTTCAATTTTTGTGTATACCCTTGTTCTGGGATTTAAATTGTTTTACGCGGCTGCAGAGAGAGAGCACCGCGCTATTATAGCCAGTGCGTTCTTGGGATTAATTACCTATTTCGTGCACGGCACCTTGAACAATTATTTGGATACGGACAAAGCTTCGGTGCCGTTTTGGGGATTCATCGGAATTTTAGTTGCAATGGATTTGTTTCACCTGAAGAAACAAGACGAGTCTACTTCCAACAAATAGCCATGATGGCTACGTCGTCGTTGAACAAACACTCTCCACGAAAATCATTC
The DNA here is from genome assembly GCA_044354975.1 of Flavobacteriales bacterium. Lineage (GTDB taxonomy): Bacteria > Bacteroidota > Bacteroidia > Flavobacteriales_D > Sanyastnellaceae > CAIZGX01. The sequence goes on along the minus strand of JBIKZA010000062.1, from coordinate 10,520 downwards.
GCTGCATTCTCTACTGAAAGACATACATCCTTTGCATGAGAACCATTCATATTTTGTTCAATGCCTTCGATCTCGAAATAATCTCCTTCAGCATTGTTAACTTCCACAAGTCCATCTGTATAGCCCAACAAGACATCTCCTGACAAAACCCCTAGCTTCACAGCGCTCACCTTTGGCAATTCTGGAAGCATTCCCAGTCCAATAGAAGTCGCGCCAAATTGCTTGAATTCGCTTCCCGTTTTGAAAACAGGAGCATTGTGACCGCAGTTCACATATTCCAACTCTTGGATTTTCGAATTATATACAGCAAGAAAAAACGTAATGAACTTCTCCCCTTGAACCGCATCCCAAACACGCTTGTTCAATTTGTTCGCGAGGTTAACTAAATCGGGACGTTTCTCTTCGAATGCATTTCGCACGTAGGCTTGAAAATTCGACATTAAGAAAGCCGCAGGCATTCCTTTTCCGGAAACATCACCGAGGCAAAAGACATATTCGTGTTCACTAATTTGAAAGACATCGTAATAGTCTCCCCCAACTTGCTGGTGGGCGCGATAAATTCCTTGAACATTCCAAACCGCTGTATCTGGAAAATGATTTGGCAAAAGCAATTGCTGCATTTCAGCGGCAAGCTCCAATTCCTTTTTCAATCTTTCTTGTTGAACCAAATTGGTAAGCAACCTTTTATTTTCAAGCGCAACACTCAGCACAGAAGTCAATGTTTGAAGGAAACGCATGTGTTTCACCGTAGGACTCATTCCGCGGGCATCTTCCGCGTTGTCGCCGGCCAAAGCAATAGCCAAAGGTTGATTGTTATGCATAACAGGAACAATCACATCATAAGTCTCGTGAGAAGCATCTTCTGAAAGAGCCACTCCTTTGTTTGAATGAAAAAAGTCATCGCCGGGAATCACAAATTCCGAAACATTCATGTCGCCATATTGAAGCAAACACTGCCAATCTTCTCGCTTCACAAAGAGCGCTAATTTTTCTATTCCTAAATGTGTTTGTACAATATTTTGAAATTGGAAAATCAAATCCGCCTCCGAACTGTTCGCATTAATAGCTTCGGTTAATTCAAGAAGAGCGTTCAACTTGAAGTCGCGCTGTTTTATTTTCGATGAGAGTCGCTCAGTATTTGACATCTTTGCAAAGAAACAACAAAGTATTCAATGCGCATTGCATTCACAGGAACAGAATCGAGCGGAAAAACAACACTTTCCCAATGGCTTGCAAACGAGCTTTCTGATTCTGTATTTATCCCTGAATTTGCCCGAGAGTATCTTGAAGAAAGACAATTGACTCGCGCTAGTGAAGAGGATTTCAAACAAATTGCAAGCATTCAATGCGAACGCTTCACTCCAAGTAAAGAGAGTATCTACCAAATTTTCGACACCGATATTTTCGTTCTTCGAATCTGGAATGACGAAGTTTTCAAATTGAAATTACCAGAACTAGAAATTCTTCCTTCCTACAAAATGGACATTCATTTTTTGTGTGCACCTGATGTTGAGTGGGAGGCAGATCCTTTGCGCAGTGTGCCCGAAGAGACGGAAAGAACTCGTCTATTCGAAAACTATAAAGCCAATCTTATTGAAGCCAATTCCAACTTCGTTGTTTTACATGGAAGTATGGATGAAAAAAAATCATTGATTCTCGCTTCGCTTCCAGGCTTTGCTTGGAAGTAATATCAAAGCAAGCATCACGCCGAGTGAATCCGCTAACACATCAAACCAATCAAAAGAACGATCGGTTGTAAAGTAAAATTGATAAAATTCTAAGAGTATTCCTGCTGCTATCCAAACAATAGCTCCTGTTATTTTTTTCCATCCCGATTGAATGGCAAAAGCTGTCGCGACAAAAAACATAAACGCGTGAACTATTTTATCGGGACCTAAATGTTCCCAAAAAGAAATTTTCGGAAAAGACTTGCTAGACATGGCATGTAGGCCAAAAACAACAACTGCCCACAAAATGTGAGCAGTTGCAAAATATTTCTTTGGAAGATTAACCAACCAACGCTTCATAAGCTGCAGCGTCCATTAAAGAACTAAGGTCTGCTCCTTCTGATAATTTCACTTTGATCATCCAACCACTTCCGTAAGGATCGTTGTTCACATGCGCAGGATCAGCTTCTAATCCAGCATTCACTTCAACAACAGTTCCTGAAACCGGCATGAACAAATCACTTACGGTTTTTACAGCTTCCACTGTTCCGAAGATCGCATGCTCTTCAAGGGTTTCACCTTGCGTTTCAATTTCAACAAATACAATATCACCTAATTCGCTTTGAGCGAAATCTGTAACGCCAACAGTAGCCATATCGCCTTCAATGCGAACCCACTCGTGGTCTTTTGTGTACTTCAATTCAGCTGGAAAATTCATTGTTTTCAATTTATGTGGAACAAAAATAAGGGAAGTTTGAAGTGGAACAATTAAAAATAAGACTAACTTTCACCCAGAGTTTATGAAAATGGAAATTACCGCATACGTTGTTTTCTTGCTTCTCGCCATTGGTATGGCCTCGGGAATGCTCAGTGGATTTGTTGGAGTTGGCGGAGGACTTATTATTGTTCCTGCACTTGTGTACTTTCTCGGTTACACTCAATTACAAGCACAAGGGACAAGCCTAGCTGTATTGCTTCTTCCCGTAGGTTTTCTAGCCGTTATGCATTATTACAAGCAAGGAAATGTGAACACAGCGGCAGCACTTCTTATTGGCGCTGGATTTATTTCGGGTGCGCTCTTCGGTAGCAAATTCGCACACAACATTCCCATTGCAAAAGTGAAATTCGGATTTGCTCTTGTTATGCTTATTGGAGCTTTGAAGCTGCTCTATGAATCGAGTAAAGTTTTGTTCGGGTCGAATTAACTCAAATTGTAAATCCGCTCCATCACTTTTCCGAAAGCGTAAATGTCTTGAAAAGAATTGTACATGGGAACCGGTGCCATTCTAATGATGTCCGGTTCGCGCCAATCGACTACCACTCCTTCTTTCGCTAAAACACCCACAAATTCTTTGGTTCTTCCTTCTAGACGAATTGAAAGTTGACAACCTCTTTTATTTTCATCGTGAGATGTCAATTGCTCAACTGGCACTCCCTTCAATTTCAATTCTTGAAAAATAAATTCTAAGTAAGCCGTTAACGCTTTCGACTTTACGCGCAGAGCTGACATGGAAGTTTTGTCGAAAAGATCTAAAGCGGCTCTATGAGCAGCCATAGATAAAACAGGAGCGTTGCTCATTTGCCATGCTTCTGCAGAATGTGTTGGGTCGAAATTTTTCTGCATCAGGAATCTCGTTTCCGCTTTGTTGCCCCACCATCCTGCTAAACGTAAAACATCTACGCCATGAAAGCGCTCGTGAACATAGGCTCCCGAAACTCCTCCCGGACCGCTGTTCAAATATTTGTAACTGCACCAACATGCGAAATCTATGTCCCAATTGTGCAACTGCAAATCAATATTCCCTGCCGCGTGCGCAAGGTCTAATCCAACCATAGCACCAACGGCGTGTCCAGCTTTCGCAAGCGCTTCACAATTGAAATATTGTCCACTGAAATAATTCACGGCACCGAAACAAACAACTGCAAGCTCTTCTCCGAGTTCGTTAATCTTCGCTAAAATATCTTCTTCACGAAGTAATACTTCTCCCTCGCGCGGTTGCATTTCAACCAGCACATCATCTGGATTTAAGCCGTGCAACTTCGCTTGTGATTCAAAGGCATAGCGATCGGAAGGAAAAGGTTTGTGTTCGAATAAAATCTTTCTGCGCTTTCCCGAAGGACGATAGAAACTTATGAGCAACAAATGCAAATTCACTGTAAGTTGATTCATGGCGACAACTTCAGAGTTTTTAGCGCCTACAACATTTGCAAGTGATTCCGTGAGTACTTCATGATAATTGAACCAAGGGCGCTTCGCATCGAAATGTCCTTCAACACCAAACTTCTCCCAATCACTTAATTCTTGCAGCAAATAATCTTTCACTCCCTTGGGTTGAAGCCCAAGCGAGTTTCCTGTGAAGTACAACATGGGCGCTCCGTTGTGTTGCGGAATAAAATATTCTTCACGAAAAGATTTCAACGAATCGTTTTCATCTTTCATCTTCGCAAACTTCTCTGTATTCTCCCAAGCGCTCATAATTGTGAATTATTTGAATGCAAATTTAGTGGAACCTCCGTGACTATCTTTGTTCGAGTTCATGATTAAAGCAAGTTCTCATATTATTCTGTCGTGCTTCTGCATTATTTTTCTTGCTTCCTGCCAGGACAATTCGAACCTTTCAAAAAAAAATGAGAAGCAAGAAGTCGTTCAAGCGAAAAAAGAAATTAGTTATTTCAATACACTCATAGATTCAACCTTCAACATTGAATCGAAAGACTCTTCAGTCAGAAATATTCAAAATTTATATTTTGAAATCGACGAAGAAAACAAAAATGGGATTTTCACCTTTCGAGGCGGAAATCAGCGAAACTCGCCGGTACGCGGAGAAATTTCCTTTCAACCTAAAAAAATTATCAAAGACTGGGAATTCAGAACTGCCATAGACTCTATGAACGGTCCGTTTGGCTATTGGGGCGGCGGGGCAGGATGGACAGGACAGCCGCTTGTTGTGAACTGGAAGAAAAATGAAATCCCATTGTTGAGTAATTTGAATCCTGCGTTTCTCTCGAAAAACGAACTGAAAGAAATCATTCAGATTTCATTGTCTGGAAAAATATATTTCCTCGATTTCGAGACGGGGGCGGAAACGCGTCCACCTCTTTTCATTCGAAATCCAATTAAAGGAACACCAAGTATAGATCCGAAGAACAAAGATTTATTGTTTGTTGGACAAGGCATTCCTCACAGAGGCAAAATGGCTTGGCGTGTGTTTCATTTGAAGCAGCAATCACTGATTCACGAGCAGATTTTACCTTCCGCATTTTCCTATCGCAAGTGGGGGGCTTGCGATGCGTCGCCACTACTCGACACCGCAAGCTCTACAATGATTTGGCCCACTGAGTCTGGTGTAATTTACCGAACGAATTACAGCGACACTTCATTCAATTCTGTGGAGCAATTTCGTTACAAACTTCCAGCTTCGCATCACCAGGGAATTGAATCGAGCCCATGCGCTTTCAAACAATTGGGATATTTCACCGACAACGGCGGTAATGTTTTTTGCGCCGATTTACGCAGCATGCAACCGCGTTGGCATTTCTTCAACACAGATGATTCAGATGCCTCACCGGTCCTTTCCATTGAAAAAGAAAATCCATTTATTTTTATTGGAAATGAAGTGGACAAGCAAGGCTCGAAGGGATTCGGATATTTAAGAAAACTGAATGCGCTAACAGGAAAAGAAGTCTGGCACTTTGAAAGAGAATGTTATTCCTCTGTTGGTGTGAAAGTGAACAACGGCGGTATGTTGTGCACGCCCTTGCTTGGAAAGAAACAAGCCGCGAATATTGTGTACACCATTTTCTCGAGAACAACAGTTAACGGTGCAGGCGAATTGGTTGCGCTGAATAAAGAAACGGGAGCTGTTCTTTTCAAAGTTCCATTCAAACAATACAGTTGGGTCTCGCCCATTGCACTCTATGATAAAAATGGCTATCCCACTTTATTCGTCCCAACCGTTGGCGGTTTAATTTATCTGATAGATGGGATGAATGGAAGCGTGCTCTATTCTGAAAATTTCGGTTGTACTTTCGAGTCTTCCCCGATAGCATGGGGGAACAGAATTATTCAGCCTGCGCGAGGAAACAAAATTTTTAGCTTTATTCTAGAATGAAAAAATTAATAGCCCTTCTTTTTTGCTTTGCATTCTTCGCAATTTCATTCGGACAAAAATCGAAGCTGTTCAAGGTGGAAAATTCGAGAGCTCCCTATCATTACTGGTGCTACGAACCCGAAAATTACAATGCGCAAAAAGACAGTGCTTGGCCAGTTATTGTGTTTCTTCATGGAAGAAGTTTGAGCGGAACGAATATAGAAATTGTTCGGTCTTATGGACTCATTCATGAATTGGATAAAGGAAGAAATTTTCCTGCAATAATAATTGCACCACAAGTGAACAAAGGCGAGTCTTGGAATCCAGACAAAGTGGTAGCTTGCCTGCGTGAAATTCAAAAAAATCATCGCGTAGATACCACCCGAATTTCTATTACTGGAATGAGCCTTGGCGGATACGGCACCTTGCATACAGCAGGCAAGTATCCTGAGTTATTCTGCTCTGCAGCGGCTTTTTGCGGGGGAGGCAAGGCAAAAGATGCGTGCAATCTCTCAACGATTCCGGTTTGGGTTGCGCATGGAAAAAAAGATCGGGCTGTTCCCTTTGGAGAATCTTATGAAATTGTAGAGCGTATTAAATCGTGTGACGGACAAAACGTAAAATTCACTGTATTTGAAACCCACGACCACGGAGCATTGGAGCGTATGTTCCGCACGGAAGAATTGTATGATTTTCTTTTGACCAATAAAAAAGGGAAGCCTACATACTTCCCTCCTTTCAATAAAAAATCGTTGAATTAAACCAACGTATTCGTTTCTGTATTCGGGAAGATAACCCACGGCTTGAAGCTTTTCGCTTCTTCAAAGTCCATTTGCGCGTATGAACATACGATCACAATATCACCTATTGTGCACTTCAATGCAGCTGGTCCGTTCAGGCATATTACCCCACTTCCTCTTTCACCCAAAATAATGTAGGTTTCAAGGCGCTCACCGTTAGCACAATTCAGCACTTGAACGCGCTCCCCCTCAATCATATTTGCAGCTTCCAATAGAATTGGATCTATTGTTATGCTGCCTATATAATTCACATCTGCCTCAGTTACAGTTACTCGGTGAATTTTTGACTTTAAAACCTGAATAATCATAGGCGGCAAATTTAATCTTCATTTCTCATCTTAGCGCCATAATTATGAGAAAGATTTCGAATATTCTTCTGAATTGTTGGTTTCCTCGGATATGCAGTGCCTGCAATCGAAGCTTGTCTGTTCGAGAGGAGGGCCTTTGTTTTTATTGCAAACAATACCTGCACACAACGAATCATTTCCAACGAAAGAACAACACGCTCTACATTCAATTGGCCTACCGCATGTCGCTTCACAGCGTTCAGTCGCTTTACTTTTTTCAACCTAAAAGCATTGAACAACGGGCCATTCACGAATTGAAATACAAAAAAAATATGCAGATTGGAAATTTCTTTGGGAAGGAAATGGGGAAGCGTTTATTGAAAACCCCTTGGCTACATGACGTTGATTTATTGGTTCCTATTCCATTGCACAGAAACAAAGAGCTTGAGCGCGGATACAACCAATCGCGGGTTCTCTGCGAGGGAATTTCAGAAGAAACTAGGCTTCCTATTTCCACTGTTTTAAAAAAACAAAAAGCTGGCAAAGGCGCTACCAAAGGAAATCGCATGGAACGCATGAACAGCCGGAAAATTGATTTTCAAATCGAAAGTAAAATTCCTTCAAACGTAAATCACATCTTAATTGTAGACGATGTGATAACCACCGGCGCTACGCTGGAATCTGCCTTTCAAGTTATACGAAAAGAGTTTCAGGGTAAAATTTCAGTGGTGTCTATCGCTCACACCTTTTAATCCTATCTTTGAGGGCTTCAAATTCATTGATCATGACCTACATCGTTAAAAGAATTTTCATTCTACTCCTACTCGCTCTTCCTGCCTGCGCATTCACGCAGGTGCAACAGGGAAAAATTTTATTGATGAATGGAACCATTGTAGAGAATACCCTTTGGGAAGAAAAAGACGGTTTGATTTACATCTACGATCAGAGAAACAATATTTTCGGAAAAGAAAAAACACGAGCGATTGAACTGAATAAAAGTGAGATCTATAGTCTTTCAAACGGAAACAAAGAACAGATTCTTTATTACCAAGACACCATGCTTGGCGACTATTACACGCCTGAAGAAATGCGTGTTTATTTAGCTGGAGCTGGCGATGCAAGAAAGAACTACAAGGCACGCCACATTAGTGCAGTAGGTTTCGCCTTATGCGGTGTCGCTGGATATCTAGTTGGAGACGGACTGCTCATTTTAATTGTTCCACCAATAACATATGCAGCAATACAATACGTGGGCAAAATTAAAATCAAAGAGAAATACATGTCGGATCGGAACTTCAAATACAATGATTTATACGCCGAAGGATTTGAGCCTCCAGCGCGTTCACGTAAAATGATTCGCGGCGCACTCAGTGGACTAGCCGGAGCGGTTACAGGAGTTGTAATCTCCATCATCAAAAATCAATAAGCATGTTTATAGCATTGCTTCAGAGTTTATCTCTAGCGGGTGCATCTTGGTTTTTACTAAATACTGCAAACCCGGAAACTCTGTTTGAAAACACGTTGTTATCCGTAGCGGTATTTTACAGCTATTGGGTTTCTCAAAAACTTCATCAAGCCGCCTATTGGCTCCCTTTGCTTGTTATCGCCGGCACAATTACACTTTCACCGAACGTTCATTCGGTTTTAATGTTAGTGGTTTCTCTTTTCACGATTGCCTATTTCCTTCAACATAAAATTTCATTCCGAAAAACGCCCCTGTTAAAGAATATTACTGTGGCATTATGCTGGTCTATTCTTATTGCAATTCCAGATACCACAGAAATTTTTCAGTTAGGTGGAAGTGTGTTCTTCACAACTTTGGCGCTTTCACTTTGCATTGATTTCGTGCAGCGAAAAGAAGATGAAGGCAAGGTTGAAACGGTACCACATATTATTGGAAACAACCCCACGCTTTTCTTCTCTTTGATTTTCGTGTTGATTGGACACTTTTTTATGCCCACTTCCTTCTGCGCTGGAATACTGGCCCTCGGCATTCAAGCAGGTCTCACCTACTTCCCTCAGGAAAAACAAAGGGAAGCCCTTCGAGAACTTCCCTTCCTAGCTTACGCTTTGGGAATTTATTTGCTGTAAACGTGATCTAAGGCGTCGCAGAAATCTACGATTGCTTTGTCAATGTCTGCATCTGTATGGGCCGCTGAAACGAATCCAACTTCATATCCGCTTGGTCCTAAATAGATTCCCCTTTCCAAAAGGAAACGATGAAACGGGGCGAAAAGTTGACCACTGTTTTCTGGAATTTCGTCCATACGACGAATGGATTTTTCCTTCGAGAAAGAAACCCAAAAAATGCTACCCATATTGAAAATTCTGAAGACATAATTCTTCTGATCGGCATGCGCTTGAATAGCACTTACCATCTTCATTGTCTTTCTTTCTAACTCTTCGTAGAACCCGGGCTTCGCACATTCTTTTAATTGTGCGAGACCAGCTGCCATAGCTACTGGATTTCCTGAAAGTGTTCCCGCTTGATACACGGGACCATCGGGAGCAATCTGAGACATAATTTCTGCACTTGCACCGTATGCACCAACAGGCATCCCGCCTCCAATGATTTTTCCGAAAGCCAGCACATCGGGCTGAATTCCGTAATAGCCCGAAGCCCCTTCAAAACCTAAACGAAATCCGCTTATAACTTCGTCGAACAACAACACAATTCCCTCACGCGTGCAAACTTCACGAAGGTGTTTCAAAAACACCCCGTCTTGAATAAGCAGTCCGTTATTCGCAGGAACAGGCTCTATAGCCACTACTGCTATTTGTCCGCGGTACATTTCAACCGCCGCATCAAAGGCTTCAATATCATTCAACGGAACAACAATTGTTTCGTTTACATAGGCTTGCGGAATACCCGCGCTGCTAGAGGTTCCAAGTGTAGCCAGACCGCTTCCTGCTTTCACTAAAAGAGCATCCACGTGTCCGTGATAACATCCTTCAAACTTCAATACCTTGTCTCTTCCGGTATATCCTCTGGCTAAACGAATGGCACTCATAGCCGCTTCGGTTCCGCTGCTCACAAATCTGATTTTTTCTAAATACTTGTGATGCTGTAAAATGAAAGAGGCGAGTTCATTCTCTTCTCTGGTTGGTGCGCCGAAGCTTGCTCCCTTGGCCGCTGTTGTGCAGATAGCCTCCGTCACAGAATCGTTCGCATGACCTAAAATGAGTGGTCCCCAAGAGCAACAGAAATCAATGAACTCATTGCCATCTGCATCCCAAACATGAGAACCTTTTCCTCTTTCAAAAAACACTGGATTTCCGCCGACTGATTTGAATGCTCTTACTGGAGAATTTACTCCTCCTGGAAAATACTTCTTCGCTTCCACAAAAAGCGCCTCGCTGTTGCTCTGTTTCATGATGCAAACTTACGCTTGAAAGCGAAAAACAACGTACTTTCGTGGGCCACATTTTTCAACTTGAAATACAGTTTCACTCTTCTCTTGTTTTTGATTGCTTCACTTGTTGTAGCGATTGATTTCCCTATTGAGTCTATTCAAAAACTAAAAAAACACGGCATAACCGTTTCTCCAGAATGTGGCGTTTACCCGACGGGCATTTCCATTTCCTTTGAAAACGAATCCTCCTTCAACATATCCTATAAACTCGGAGTCTCTGATTCTACTGGCTTTCAGCGTTACAAGAACCCCACTCAACTTC
>JBIKZA010000097.1:0-4203 GCA_044354975.1 Flavobacteriales bacterium | reverse complement strand
TTATTTACCTTCTTCTACACAGCCATCGTAACCAATCCAAATCAGATTGCAGATGACTTGAAAAGAAATGGCAATTTCGTACCAGGAATCAAGCCTGGAAAGGACACCGCAGAATTTATTGATAGAGTTTTGTCGAGCATAACCCTTCCTGGTGGTATCTTTGTCGGCCTTATTGCAATATTACCGGCTCTTGTTTTGAGTTTATCATTGACAAAAGCTCAGATGTTTGCTCAGTTTTTCGGAGGAACATCCATGTTAATTACAGTAGGAGTGATTTTAGATTTACTTCAACAAGTAGAAAGTCATTTGCTTTCTCGTCACTACGACGGGTTAATGCAATCGGGGAGAGTGAGAGGACGAAATAGTGGGAGTGTTGCAAGCAGTGGGTACACCGTATAAGCTGTGAGCAAAAAGGTAGTTTTAAAAAAACCGGATGAGATAAATGCCATTCGAAAGAGTTCTTTACTTGTAGGAAAAGCGTTGGCGGAAATAGCCAAAATCGTTGAACCGGGTGTGACGACCTTGCAGCTAGATAAAGTTGCGGAAAGTTTTATTCGAGATCATGGGGCTTACCCTGGATTTCTTGGATATCACGATTTCCCAAATTCAATCTGTGCGAGTGTTAATCAAGCCGTTGTTCATGGAATACCAAATGCACAGCCGTTGAAAGAAGGAGATATTGTCTCTATCGATATTGGAGTGTTGTGGGAAGGGTTTTGGGGAGATTCTGCATTCACATTCGCAGTTGGACAGATATCTAACGATTTGCAAAAGTTGTTAGACGCAACGAGAATGTGCTTAGAGTTGGGGGTTGAGCAAGCCGCAATTGGAAAACGAATCGGCGATATCGGTTATGCTGTGCAGAATTATGCAGAAACAAACGGATATGGCGTAGTGCGTGAGTTGGTTGGACACGGAGTGGGAATTCAGTTACATGAAGCACCTGAAGTACCAAATTACGGTAGAAGAGGACAGGGCTTGGTAATGACGGAAGGGTTGGTTATAGCTATTGAGCCAATGATCAACCTGGGGACGAAGAACGTAAGACAACTGAAAGACGGTTGGACAATTGAGACGCAAGACGGAAAACCAAGTGCACACTTTGAACATACAGTGGCAGTTGGAAAGGGAGGGGCGGAAAAATTGTCATCATTTGAAGAGATAGATGCAGCATTAGCTGCAAAAAAATAATAAAAAACTGAATGGCGAAACAGACATCGATAGAACTAGACGGAACAATTGTTGAGGCATTGTCAAATGCAATGTTCCGTGTGGAGCTTGAAAATGGACACATCATCGTAGCTCATATATCTGGGAAAATGCGAATGCACTACATTCGAATCCTTCCAGGAGATAAAGTGAAAGTGGAAATGTCGCCTTACGATTTAACTAAAGGTCGAATTTGTTTTCGATATAAATAATAAAGTACAAGAGATATGAAAGTGCGAGCTTCAATTAAAAAGCGTTCAGCTGACTGCAAAATCGTTAGCCGAAAAGGTAAGCTTTATGTAATTAATAAGAAAAACCCGAAATTCAAACAAAGACAAGGATAACTCCTTAAAATAAAGAATAACTATGGCAAGGATTGCAGGTATAGATCTACCGCGTAACAAAAGAGGTGAAATAGGACTCACCTACATCTACGGAATAGGGCGTTCAACGTCACGTAGAATCTTGGAACAGGCTGGAATTTCTTATGATAAGAAAGTTCAAGAATGGAACGACGAAGAACTAGGTTTGATTCGTAATTTCATTACCGAAGAACTGAAAGTAGAAGGTGCTTTACGCTCTGAAACTCAATTGAACATTAAGCGATTAATGGATATCGGTTGCTACAGAGGTGTTCGTCATCGCTCTGGTTTGCCACTTCGTGGTCAAAGTACCAAAAACAACTCTCGTACCCGTAAAGGAAAACGTAAGACAGTTGCGAATAAAAAGAAAGCAGTTAAATAATCAATAAGCTAAGGCAAGAGAAATGGCCAAAGTAGAAAAAAAGAAAAAGAAAAATGTGGTGGTGGAAGCTATGGGTCAAGCCCATATTCAGTCCACGTTTAACAACATCATCATTAGTTTAACCAATAATTCTGGACAGGTGATCTCATGGTCGTCTGCAGGGAAAATGGGATTCCGTGGTTCTAAAAAGAACACTCCGTACGCCGCTCAGATGGCTGCAGAGCAATGCGGTAAAGAAGCCCATGACCTCGGTCTAAGAAAGGTGAAGGTGTTTGTTAAAGGACCAGGAGCTGGACGAGAGTCTGCAATCCGCACCATTAACACAGTTGGAATTGAAGTATTGGAAATCGTTGACACGACTCCATTGCCTCACAACGGTTGTCGCCCTCCAAAAGCAAGAAGAATCTAATTTTTAGAAGAAAAAGAAATGGCAAGATACATTGGCCCAAAAACAAAGATTGCGCGAAGATTTCGTGAAGCAATCTACGGACCTGACAAAGGACTAGAGAAGCGTAACTTCCCACCCGGACAGCATGGTCCGAACAAGCGTCGCGCGAAACAAAGTGAATACTCAATTCAGTTAACTGAAAAGCAGAAGGCAAAATATACCTATGGTATCCTTGAGCGTCAGTTCTCTAATTTGTACAAAAAAGCTTCAGCTCGTCCAGGTGTTACCGGAGAAATCCTACTAGCATTGTGCGAATCACGTTTAGACAACACTGTTTTCCGTTTAGGAATTGCTACAAAGCGCAGCGGTGCTAGACAATTGGTTTCTCACAACCATATCCTGGTAAACGGGAATGTCGTAAACATCCCTTCTTACCAGCTACGTCCTGGAGATCGTGTTTCAGTTCGTGAAAAATCTAAATCACTTGAATCTATTACTATGGCTTTAGCCACCCGTAACAATTTCGATTGGTTGGCTTGGAACGATTCTAACAAAGAAGGAGTTTTTATGAAATTTCCTGAGCGTGTTCAAATACCTGAAAACATTCGCGAGCAATTAATCGTGGAATTGTACTCTAAATAATCCTTAATTTAAAATTAACTCAATGGCTATATTAGATTTCGTAAAACCGGACAAGGTCGTAATGCTAGAAAGCAATGACTTTACGGGTACTTTCGAATTTCGTCCTCTGGAACCAGGCTTCGGAATAACGATTGGAAACGCATTACGTCGTATCCTTCTTAGTTCTCTTGAAGGTTTCGCTATTACCTCAATCAAAGTTGAAGGCGTAGATCACGAGTTTTCCTCTATCAAAGGAGTAGTGGAAGATGTTACTGAAATCATCCTTAACTTGAAGCAAGTACGCTTCAAACGCCAAATTGAAGGAACAGATTACGAGAAAGTTTCAATCAGTATCAATGGCCAAGAACAATTCAAAGCTGGAGATATTAGCAATTTCACTTCTGCATTCCAAGTGTTGAACCCAGATTTAGTTATCTGCAACATGGAGCCAAAAGTGAAACTTCGTATCGATTTAGCTATCGGTATGGGACGTGGATACAGACCAGCTGAAGAAAATAAGACGTCAAGCGCTCCGGTAGGAACAGTATTCATCGATTCAATCTTTACGCCTATCCGTAATGTGAAGTTTTCTGTAGAGAATTTCCGTGTGGAGCAAAAGACTGACTATGAAAAGTTGATCTTGGAAATTCAAGGTGATGGTTCAATCACGCCAAAAAATGCTCTTCAAGAGGCTGCGAAAATTTTAATTCATCACTTCATGTTGTTCAGTGACGAGCGTATCACGCTTGAAACTGAAATCAAGCGCGAAGTTGAAGAGTTTGATGAGAGTTCATTACATATGCGTCAGTTGTTGAAAACCAAATTGGTTGACATGGACTTGAGTGTACGTGCTTTGAATTGCTTGAAAGCCGCGGATATTGAAACTTTAGGAGATTTAGTTTCATTCAACAAGAACGATTTGTTGAAGTTCCGTAACTTTGGTAAGAAATCACTTACAGAACTAGAAGAATTAGTAGAAAGCAAAGGTTTGCACTTCGGAATGAACGTTGCAAAGTATAAATTGGATAGAGATTAACCCCTGCTGATATTCAGTAGAAGAAAGTACAATTATGAGACACGGAAAAACGAATAACCATTTAGGTAGAAAGGCAGAGCACCGTCGTGCGATGCTAGCTAATATGGCTAACTCACTTATCGAGCACAAGCGCATCAATACGACTCTTGCTAAAGCGAAAGCTTTGCGTAAGTATGTTGAACCACTTCTCACTAAGTCGAAGGCA
>JBIKZA010000061.1:0-14678 GCA_044354975.1 Flavobacteriales bacterium | reverse complement strand
TTGGATTTTGTCTGTCATTATTTCCGCAGCACTTTTCTCCTGCACAGGTGAATCTGCGAGCGATGTGAATCAAGATCGCATTTACACCGAATACGAACAGTTTTATAATTCGAATACAGGAACAACCACGGTTATTGCTCGCTTTCGTTTTGGTAGTGCATTGGGTACTTTGTTAGAATTGGATTCAACAGATAACGTGAAATTCAACGGCGATGATTTGCCTTATAGTATTTTCTGGGGAGGCCACGTTAAGGAGTATGTTGGAAACATTGCGCCAGGTACTTTTGTATACACTAATCTCGACGGTAACGTGTTCACGAATACAGTGCCTGCCTTCGAAGCGATTGATTTTCCTTCAGGCTTTACACAATTGAGTCGAACTGCAGCATATGATTTTCAGTGGACGGGAAGTGCTCTTTCTCAAAATCAAGAGGTGGGCGTGTTTATTGGTTCGTGGGCATGGGGCGACGACACTTGGAATTTCACCAGCAGTGCAGGCGCGACCAATATGGTCTTTGGAATTAATTCGTTGTCGAATTTGCCTTTGGGAACCTCAACGGTTTATTTAGATCGTACATCAAGAAAGACCAACATTCAAGGCACTTCGAAAGGCGGTGTTGTTAAGGGGAAGTTCAGAGCACCGAACAGAGTTATTAATGTGATCAATTAATTTTTATATTAGCATTCTAGTACATTGATTATGAAAAAGAAATTGTTTGTGCAGACTTTAGCGATTGGGCTACTTTTTTTTGTGTCAGGATGTAAGAAATATGATGAAGGCGGATGGGTATCTAAGGCAGAGAATCGTATAGTTGAGCACCCATGGAGATTAGAATCGTATTATGAAGATGGTGTAGAAAAGACAGGTCTTTTGTTAATTTCTAGTTTTACAGAATCATTCAATTCAGATGGGGCAATGTCTCGCAGCTTCATCGATTCCAATGGTGATTTAGTTACACAAGTTGGAACTTGGAATTTTGATAGCAATAAATATCAGATTAAACTAAACGGGGTTGGAAGTATCGAATTAACTAACGAAACTAATACTGTTTCTACTTCTGACTACAATATCATTCGTTTGAAAAATCACGAATTGTGGTACGAGTATGAGAACGGAGGTGTTCGTCATGAGTTTCATATGATTAAATAGTTTGCCTCGACTGAACAGAGAGAAGAACAGAGTTTAAAGAACTCGGAACACCGTTCTTCGATTCTTTGCTTTTCCTTCTGGAGTTGCATTGGTTTCTATAGGTTGTGTTTCACCATAACCTTCCGACTCAATGCGGCTTGCAACAATTCCTTTCGATTCTAAATATGTTTTAACGCTGAGAGCTCTGGCTTGAGAAAGCTTCAAGTTGGCAGCTTCTTCACCATCACTGTCTGTATGCCCTTCAATGCGAATACGCATGGTTTCATTCTTAACAAGAAGCTCTATCAGCTTGGTTAATTCAATATAAGATTCAGTTTCTAAATTCGAACTGTTGGTTTTGAAGAAAATATTTTCCAACACAATCGATGCTCCCGAGTCCATTTTTTGCAACGGCGCATCTTTGCGATACGGTCTAGATGGAGTGAAATCTAGAAGCGAGAAGTTTGAAGAGTAGAAGAGGTAACTGTTAGCGCTAACAGTTAACGCATAGTCGTTTCCTGCTGGAAGACAAACCAAGAAGTATCCGTCTCTGCTTTTATTCGAATACGTTTCAGCCACGATCTCTCCGTTGCTCAAATTCAACAATTGTAATTTTCCGTCTAACGGCGCATTCGTTTTACTGTCGAACACAAACCCTTCCACATAACTCACATAGCGTGGTCTAACGCTTTCAGGCAGTTCGAAAGAGTATAGATCCAATCCGCCTTTTCCACCCTCCCGGTTACTAGCCATTAATGCAATGTCTCCTTGCGCTGTAACTTGAATAGAGTTCTCGTTGGCTGAAGTATTAATGGGATAACCCAAGTTTACCGGCTTACTCCAACTTCCGTCTTTTAGCAATCGACTCACGAAAATGTCTAGCCCGCCCATGCCCGGATGTCCGTCCGATGAGAAGTAAAGCGTTTGTCCATCTGGATGAACGAATACACTTTCCTCCCGACCTTTTGTATTGATTAATCCGGGAACTTTCGCAGGTTCGCTCCACATGCCTACCTCGTTGATTTGACTAAAATAAATATTCGGATCTTCCACCAGCCCGCCTTTACCTTTCTTTCCTCGAATGAAATAAAGTGTTGCGCCATCGGCAGTTAAGCTCGGTTGCGTTTCCCAATATCCTGAATTAATACCGGCACCGAAGTTTTCTGCGGGTGTCCAACCTGTTGCCGTTCGCAGTGAAAAGAACAAATCGCAACTTCCAAGACCCGTGCGGGTTTCACCGTATTCGTATCCCGGAAGTTCGCAGGCAGTAAACACTATTGTTTGTCCGTCGGCGCTCAATGTTGGCGCACCTTCGTTGTACAAGGTGTTAATTGATTTTACTGGAAGTGAAGCCTTCCACCCCTCATTGAAATTTATCGTTTCAGTTCTTTCAGTCATGAAAAAATCTTCGTGTGTTCCTTGAAACGCACGCTTGTCTTTCAGCAATCGTGTAAAAAGTAGTGTCTTCGTGTCCGCCGTTATACAAGGAAAGTACTCGTCGTTTTCTGTGTTTATTTCAGCACCCAAATTTATCGGGTTGAAGGGTACCGGATACTTCACACTTTGCTTGGCGAATACACAGCTTTCAAGAATGAGCTGCGCGCGGTAAGGCACGTTTGGATTCGCCTTGGGCATCTTGGTGTAAGTGGTTATGGATTGCTCTGCTTTCTCGTATTCGGCAACACTGAAATAGCATTCTCCCAACATGAGATGCCCCATTGGAAAAATATTGGGGTTGATTGAAAGCCCTTTCTCAAGTGGAGCAATTGCTTTCTGCATTTCATTTTTTTCAGCGTAGATCTGTCCCATGAGAAAATAAGCTTCAGCGAATTGATCTTCACTTTGAATAAGGTCTTCCAAAATAACAAGAGCTAAGCTGCTGTTGTATTGGCTATAGGCCGAAGTGGCTTCTTCGTATTTCGAAATGGCGCGCTTGTTTTTAATGCTGTATTCCTTGTGCGGTTGTGCCAAGCAAGAATTCAACATAAATAAAAATGCCAGAGAAAGAAGCGAAGTAATAAGTCTATTCATAGTTGTAAAATGCAATGCAATTCGTTTTTACTAAATTCTTTGAATTAAAGGCATAACCGCGGTGTGAACGAATTATTTTTGAACAATGCAAATTGTTTTACTTTCAGACACACACGGTTACTTCGACGACCGGTTACAAGAACACTGCCGAAATGCCGATGAGATTTGGCATGCGGGTGACATTGGGTCCGAAGAGATTGTGACTCGATTGGAATTGATGGGGAAAGTCACGCGAATAGTTTTTGGAAATATCGACGATACACGCGTCCGATCCATGACGTGTGAAGACTTGATTTTTAATGTGGAAGGGGTTAAGGTCTTTATGACGCATATTGGTGGAAGGCCGCCGTCTTACCCTGCGCGTATTTCAAAAATTATCAGAGAGGAAAAAATAGATCTGTTCGTTTGTGGACATTCGCACATCTGTTTAGCTGGAAAAAACCAACGCGAGGGAAATCTGCATTTGAATCCTGGAGCAGCCGGTACACATGGCTTTCACAAGGTGCGAACCCTCATGCGTTTTCAAATTCAAAAAGGAAAAATAACGAATCTTGAAGTGGTGGAACTAGGCCCGCGAGCTGTAAGAATCTCTGAAGAAATTTAATTTTTTATTTTGAAGACATACACATCTTCGTTCGGTTTCTTCATGAAATATTCTTCACGCGCTAATTTTTCGAGTGCGAAATTTTTTGTGTTAATGGCTTGCAGCTGCTCTTTTGCGCGCTGATTTTCTTTTTCAACCTGAACGGCTTGGTTTCTTAATTTGTGAAGTTCCCAGCGCGAAGAAATGATAAAAGGGATGTCAATGTTATTGATGAAAAGATTATAAAGTACAAACAGCGCTAGGGTAAGCAAGTAGCGGTTTTTGAAGATGAGGAATACCTTTTTCATGAGTCTAATTTCGTGAATTTGTTCGAATCATTCGCACTTCATTCATCATGTTTCACACAGGACGGTGTTATTTTAGCGCCTCATGAGATATTTCAACGAACAACTGGTTACCGATCTTGAATTTCAAGAGATTCGGACTGTGCTGTCTTCCTTCGCGAAGCAGCCAACCGCTGCTGCTGCGTTGAACGAACTTTCTCCTTACGGAAATTTCGATTTATGGAAATGGACCATTGAAATTACTCACGAGCTTAAGTCGCTCTTGGAAAACGACATTATCATTCCAGCATTAGATTTTAAAGAGTTTGGGGAAGAATTGAAATTGTTGCGTGTGAAAGATGCGGTGTTGGCAGAGGAGAGCTTCGCAAAGATTCTTCAAGGCATTCGTATTATTGGTTTGTTGAAGAATATTCCGGAGGAGGTTCGCACTTCTGTACCGCGCTTAAATCAGCTGATTCAGAGCTGCGAATACACCGATGAGATTGAGATTGAGATTCTGAAAATTTTCGACTCGAAGTGGCTGGTGCGTGATGCCGCATCTCACGAGCTCTCGGTTATTCGCCACGAAATTGTTTCCACTCGAAGAGAAATTTCAAAAAACTTTTTGAGAGTCATGAAAGACTGTCAAGGAAAGGGATTCCTTGGAGATACAGGAGAAGCTTATTTGTTAGACCGAAGGGTGTTGAGCGTGTTAAGTGTATACAAGCGTAAGGTACCCGGGAATGTCTTAGGGACGAGCAAAACAGGAGTTCTAACCTACATAGAGCCGGGAGTGAATACACTCTTGAATTCACAAATGGAAATGCTTTTCGGCGATGAACGCGCGGAGATTCGTAAGATACTTCAGCGACTGACACGCTATTTATCGGGACACGCAGTTATGTTGAAGTCGGTTTTAGACACTCTGCTTCAACTTGACAATATTCAGGCGCGTGTGCGCTTGGCCATTCTTATGGATGCACAGAAGGTGAACTTCGTTTCAGAGCCTACGGTGAAGTTGAATAAGGCTTTTCATCCTCTCCTTTTATTGAAGAATGCTGAGCGAGGAAAAAAGACAATTCCACAGTCGTTGGAGTTAAACAGTCAACAGCGAATGATGGTTATCTCCGGTCCGAATGCGGGTGGAAAAAGTATCACCTTAAAAACGGTCGGACTTATTCAGCTCATGTGGGAATGCGCGCTCCTCGTGCCTGCGGACGAGTCGAGTGTGCTCAGTCGATTCGATTGCATACTCACAGACATTGGCGACAATCAGAGTATCGAGAATCAGCTTTCGACGTATTCATACAGATTGAAGCGAATGAAGTTTTTCTTGGATTCGGCGAATCGAAGATCATTGATATTGTTAGATGAATTCGGAACGGGGTCAGACCCTGAATTGGGTGGTGCCTTGGCCGAAGTGTTCTTCGAGGAGCTTTATGCCCGGAAGTCTTTTGGTGTCATAACCACTCACTTTTCACCCATAAAAATTAAGGCTTCGCAATTGCGCAATGCGGTGAATGGATGTATGCTGTTCAATACAGAAACGCTCGAGCCGACATACATTCTAAGTGTGGGAGAACCGGGCTCTTCGTTCACCTTCGAGGTGGCGAAGATGAATGGCATTCCAGAAGATTTATTGGATCGCGCGAAAAAGAAATTGAGCAAACAGAAAATTGAAATGGACGGTTTGCTCTCCGATTTACAAAGACAGAAGTCGGAATTGGAGCAGGGCATAGCTGAAGCAAACAAGCGAGAGGTAAGTGCAAGAAAAGAAGAACAGTCTTTCCAATCTAAATTGGAAAAACTTCAGGATAAATTAGACAAGCAACAAGTGACTTCCGAAAGAAATAATAAATATATTATTTTAGGAAAGAAGGCGGATCAGTTGGTGGAAAAATTCAATCTTCGAGCGAAGAATAAAGACGTTTTAGAAGAATTGAAAAAATTCGTTGCGGTTGAAAAAACTGAGCGCGAAGAATCTCGAAAGAAGAAGAAGGTTCAAACAGAATCGAAGGTGAAAACGGAGAAGAAAGAAAAAGTAATTCAAGACCGAAAGAAGATGATTCCTGGCGCAACAGTTCGTCTAGAAAAGACGCAACAAATTGGTGAAATTCTCGAAATCATCGGCGAAAATGCTACAGTAGCTTTTGGCGTATTTAAAACGAAAGTTGAACTGGGAAAACTCTTATTAATTCCTTAATTCTTCGGCGTTAAGTTCAGCGCCTTGCCGAGTTCAAGCATGTGTGCAAAAGCCTCTTCGTAATTGTTTTGAATCTTTCCGTCGAGAATAGCATCTTTAATAGCATTTTTTATTTCACCAACTTCTTTACATGGCTGCAAATTGAAGGTTTCCATGACTAGCTCACCGCTTACAGGTGGTTGAAAATTTCGAACACGATCTTTCTCTTCTAGCTCGATCAGTTTCAACTTCACTTTTTCGTAATTCGCTAAATAGCGCTTGACTTTCGTTTCGTTTTTAGATGTGATATCGGCTTGACACAACAGCATTAAATCGTCAATGTCATCACCTGCTTCAAACAGTAATCGTCGAACCGCTGAATCGGAAATTTCATCTTTGGTAAGTGCAATTGGACGAAGGTGTAATGACACCAGCTTCTGCACATATTTCATTTGATGATCAAGTGGAAGTTTCAAACGTTGAAAAATTTTCGGGACCCAACGCGCTCCAACATCTTCATGCCCGTGGAAAGTCCATCCTATTCCGTCTTCAAATCTTTTCGTATGCGGCTTCGCAATATCGTGCAGCAAAGCTCCCCAGAGTAACCAAAGGTTATTTGTATTCGCACGCAAATTGTCGACCACTTCTAGTGTGTGAAAGAAATTATCTTTGTGCGCATAATTGTTTCTCTTTTCAACGCCATGAAGCTTTACCATTTCCGGAAAGAATTGTTGAAGCAAGTCTGTATCGAAAAGAAGTTTTAATCCAACCGAAGGCTTTTTGGAAAGAAGAATCTTGTTGAATTCAACCATGGTTCGCTCCACGCTTACTATTTCTAATCGAGCTGCATTTTCTTTAATCGCTTGCAGACTTTTTTCTTCAATGGTGAAGTTGAGTTGCGCCGCGAAGCGAATGGCGCGCATCATGCGCAACGGATCGTCGCTATAGGTTATAGCGGGTTCAAGAGGTGTGCGGAGAATTTTGTTTTCTAAATCCAATAGTCCGTTAAACGGATCCACAAGCTCTCCGAAAGTTTCGTCTTGAAGTGAGAGAGCCATGGCGTTAACAGTGAAGTCTCTGCGCATCTGATCGTCTTCTAAACTTCCTTTTTCCACATCGGGTTTTCGGCTTGTTAGGCGATAAGATTCTTTTCTTGCGGAAACGAATTCAACCTCGCTTCCTTTGTAAACAAAATGAGCGGTGCCGAAATTCGCGAAGATTGAAACGCGCTTAACGTTCAGTAATTCAGCAGTTCTATTGGCTAGTGCGGGTCCATCACCGCTTGTCACAATGTCAATGTCCTTGTTTAGGCGTTTGAGCATAAGATCACGCACATAACCGCCAATGACAAAAGCCTCAGCATGCTGCTCTTTGGCTGCTTGTTGAACGGCTCGAAAGACGGTTTTTTTTAGATGACGACTAAAGTTCATTTGCGGCGCAAAGGTACTTTTCAAAACGAGGAAATAGAAATATTTGTTTTAGGATTAAAAAATGATAGCGAGGACAACTTTATGAAGGGCTTTTCGGTCTTATATTGCGTAAGCTAAAATTGATTGAAATGAAAAAACTCTCAGCCTTTTTAATGTTCATTATGATATGCGGTGCTCAGGCATTCGCACAAAACGCACAAGTGACATTTAGTTCAACCACGAGCTTCACTGCTGTTGAAGAAGGATTCCATCCTGTCAAGTTTCATTTAACCGAAGGTTCAAATGCAAACGTCGACGGACTTTTAGAATATGTGCAGAATAACCCCAAGTATTTTCAAGTTCAGGTGAACGGAAATGAATTGACTTTGAATTTTGTTGAAGGCGTGCATTGGGGCGTTTGGATGAAAGTTTTTGGCGCGATGGGTGTTAGTCAAATTGAAATTCGCACAACAGATCAAAATAGTGTAGTTGACCCAATGGGTTTTCTCAACTATTTCCACTTGATTAATTAATAATTTTTAACTTGCTGAAGCGCGTTTCAACTTATCGTTAATCGCCCGTCCTAAATTTTCATCTGGAAGAAATTCCGCAAGAATGACGTCTACTTCTAAAGAGTCTAAATCACGCATAAAGGCGAAGAAATTACTAGCCGCTTCAGTGAAATTTCCACATCGACTTAAAATGCGTTGAGCGCTTACTTGGAAATCTTCCTTGAAACTGAGTACTCCAATTTTCTGAGAAGAAAATGAATGCATCAATTCGCGGATGTTGCCAACATAAATGGGTTTTCTCGGAGCGTAATGGCTGGTGAGCATTCCAGGAGATGCAGGTGAACTTGTTGAATGTTCGTGAATGCGAATGTTCGGGGTGAAGCGGTGAAGCGATTCAATAGAAATCCCTCCTAAACGAAGCACTTCTATTTCGTTGTGTTGAACCCGCAAAACAGTGGACTCAATTCCCACAGAACAGTTTCCCCCATTGAGGATGTACGGAATTTTCTCGCCCAATTGATCTTCTACATGTTGCGCGCTTGTCGGACTAATGTATCCAAACGGATTCGCACTGGGTGCAGCAAGCGGAAAGGGTAAGCTTTTTAAAAGTTCTAAAGTTGTGGCGTGATTCGGAATTCGAATTCCAACTTCATTTAATCCTGATGTTGTTAAATCTGGAATGCATGATTTTTTCGGAAGCAGGACCGTTAACGGGCCGGGCCAAAAATGTTCCATCAGGTTGAAAGTCAATTCAGGAATTTCTTCCACATATTTTGAAACTTCTGAAATCGAAGAAACGTGAACAATGAGCGGGTCGAAATGCGGACGATTCTTCGCTTCGAAAATCTTGGAAACCGCTACTGAACTCAGGGCATTGCCAGCCAAACCGTAAACTGTTTCAGTAGGAATAGCAACCACTTCGTTTTGAAGAAGAAGTTCTCGCGCTTTTTCTATTTCCGTTCCAATCATGCTTTGCAAAAGTAGGTAATTCAATTTTCTCCTATATTTGCACTCGATGGCAAAAAAAATCACCTTGATCAATGGCGGACTGCTGAATATGATCATTCAAAGGTTGTGTCGTCAATTAATAGAAAATCACAAAGACTTTTCTTCGACCATTCTCATCGGACTTCAACCTCGTGGCGTGTTTTTCATGGAACGCATTGTAGAAGAATTTGCTAAATCGGGACATGTTGTCAAGTGGGGAATTGTTGATCCAACTTTTTATCGCGACGATTTTAGAATTCACGACAAGCCTCTTCTGGCCAAGTCTACAGATATGAAGCACAGTGTGGAAGGAATGAATGTGGTCTTAATTGATGACGTCTTGTACACTGGAAGAACCATACGTGCTGGCATGGAAGGTCTTATGGAATACGGAAGACCTAAATCAGTTGAACTGCTGGTGCTTATAGATAGAAAGAAGGGAAGGGAAGTGCCTATTGAAGCCACTTACGTCGGAAAAGAAGTAGAGAGTTTCGACAATCAACGTGTCAGAGTTATGTGGAAGAGTGAAGGGGAAAAGGAAGATCATGTAATTTTTTTGAACGACTAACATGAAGCTAAGCACCAAACACCTCATTGCCATTGAGCCGCTGAAAAAAGCGGACATTGACTTGATTTTTTCGCAAGCCGACGAGTTCAAAGAAGTTTTAAGCAGACCCATTAAGAAGGTTCCTTCTTTAAGAGATATTACAGTAGCCAATTTATTTTTTGAAAACTCAACGAGAACACGATTGAGTTTTGAATTGGCCGAGAAAAGACTAGGTGCAGATGTTGTGAATTTTTCCGCATCGACATCTTCAGTGAAAAAAGGAGAAACGCTAATAGACACTGTGAACAACATCTTGGCTATGAAAGTAGACATGGTTGTTATGCGTCATGCCTCGCCGGGTGCCTGCCAGTTTTTATCTGAAAGAACCAACGCGGTTGTTGTAAATGCTGGCGACGGAACTCACGAACACCCAACACAAGGATTGCTCGATGCGTTTTCAATCAGAGAAAAATTAGGGAAAGTCGAAGGGAAAAAAGTAGTTATTGTTGGAGACATTACTCACAGTAGAGTAGCCCTGAGTAATATTTATTGCCTTCAGAAGTTGGGCGCTGAAGTTATGGTTTGTGGTCCAACCACATTAATCCCGAAACACATCGAATCATTAGGAGTGAAGGTAGAGCACAACCTTCAGCGCGCGCTTGAATGGTGCGATGTTGCGAACATGCTGCGCATACAGTTAGAAAGACAAGATGCGGGAATCCCTTATTTCCCTAGTCTTCGCGAGTATACTGAATTGTTTGGCTTGACGCAAGATCGCTTGAACGCACTTGGAAAGGAAATCGTTATCATGCATCCAGGTCCTATTAACCGCGGAGTTGAAATTTCGAGTGAAGTTGCAGACGGTCGTAACAGCATTATTTTGAATCAAGTTGAAAATGGAGTTGCTATTCGAATGGCAGCAATTTTCCTTCTCGCCCAAGGAATAAAAAGGGTGAGTTAATTTTTACAATTCTTTTTTTTGTATTTCTTCCTAGAAATTAGTTATTTTTGGGCAAATAGCATTTTATGAATTTTGTTGCCGATCAAAAAGAAAAGTTAGTGTATATCACCTCGAACGTAGAGAAGCTGGATGCCATTTATGCACCGGAGCTTAAATCAGAGTTGGTTCTTCAAAATAGAAGTACGCAGCGAAATATCATTGTTGACTTGTCTGCTACGAAATACATTGATTCTTCTGGATTATCTGCATTGCTTGTAGGTCAGCGCTTGTGTCGCGATGCGAATGGGACATTCGTAGTATGCGGACTGCAAGAAACCGTGAAAAAATTAATTTCTATATCTCAGTTGGACTCAGTATTTAAAATTACTCCAACGTTAAGCGAGGCCATTGATTTGGTGTATATGGAAGAAGTTGAACGTGAAATCTAAACCCTTAAATATGAACAAACAATTACTTACTCTTTTAGCTTTCGTGGCTCTTTCATTATCTGCTGCGTCGCAGTGTAACTCTGCCGATTACGATTGGGCTGGACAAACTTTTGGAGTTAGTCCGAATCCGGTGATAGGTGAAAACTTTGCACCAGGACTTCAAGGTGTTCCATACAGCGATGTGCTTTATGTAAGAACTCCAACCACTGCTGCAGACATTGATCCAACATACCCTGCGTTTATTACCATCAACACCATTCACTTGGATGCCGTGTTTTATGGAATCGTTTCTGACGTTGACACCACTTGGGCTGATCTTTCAGGTCTAGGTCTTTCAATTGCATGTAACAACAACGGCGAAAATCCAGACCCTTGCCTGTTCGGTGCTGGTGCTGGTTACTGCGGAGATATCGCAGGTACTCCAAACCAAACAGGAGTTTTCCCTGTGAAGATCGCAGTTACTGCAAACTTGCTTTTGTTGGGAGATGTTCCTTATGAGTTCACAGGATATACTCTTGACTTCTCTGGAAACAGCGTTTCTGAAGGTGTCACTTTCAATGATGTTGTGAAGGTTTCTCCAAACCCAGCAAACGAATTCACATTGGTTACTTTCCCAATGGGTTCTAACGAGCAAGCTGAAGTTTCTGTTTACAACACCATGGGTCAATTGGTTTTCTCTGAGAAAACAATGACAACTCCTGGTGCTAACACATACCGCTTAAACACTTCGAACCTTCCAGTAGGAAACTACGTGGCGCGTTTGGTTTCAGGAAAG
Source organism: Flavobacteriales bacterium (assembly GCA_044354975.1). Taxonomy (GTDB): domain Bacteria; phylum Bacteroidota; class Bacteroidia; order Flavobacteriales_D; family Sanyastnellaceae; genus CAIZGX01. Next base: position 2,850 of record JBIKZA010000061.1, on the reverse strand, counting down.
AATGTTGCAGAGAAGTTGATTCAAGTTCAACACTAATAGACATTATTCACGACCTTTGGAACCGTCTCGTCTTGTGCGAGACGGTTTTCTTTTTTTATGATGTTTCAAGTAACAATACTCGGATGTGGCGCAGCGACGCCAACCTCGCGCCACAAGCCAACGGCGCAGGTAGTAAACGTGCACGATAAATATTTTTTAATCGATTGCGGCGAAGGAACGCAAATGCAATTGCGAAAGTTCAAAGTGAAAATGCAGCGCATTCAAGCCATATTCATTTCACACCTGCACGGCGACCATTTTTTCGGACTCATTGGATTGTTGAGTACATATAATTTATTGGGAAGAAAAACACCTTTGACGATATACGGTCCTCCCGGATTAGAGGAAGTGATTCGACTTCAATTCAAAGTTTCAGAATCTTATTTCGATTATGAATTGAATTTCGTAGAAACGCAAGACAAAGAAAAACAACTCATTTTTGAAGACGATACCGTTCGCGTTTATTCCTTCCCGCTGAAACATCGAGTGCCTTGCACAGGTTTCGTTTTTGAGGAAAAGGAACGAAAGCTAAACATAGAAAAATGGGCGATTGTTGAATACAAACTTCAGCCCTCAGAAATTTTATTGTTGAAGAAAGGGCTAGATGTTGAGCGCGAGAACAACGAAGTAATTCCATACGGGAAAGTGACGAGTCCTTCAATTCCTATTCGTCGATATGCCTATTGTTCAGACACGGCTTACGACGAACGCATTGTTCCGAATATCATGAATTCAGATTTGGTTTATCATGAAACCACCTTCTTGGAAGAAGATGCTGAACGTGCAAAAAAGACCTTTCACTCAACCACCATTCAAGCGGCAACCATTGCGAAAATGGCGGTTGCTAAGAAGTTAGTGGTTGGACATTACAGCAGTAGATACAGTGACGATGAGCTTTTTAAAACAGAGGCCATGACTGTATTTCCGAACACAGAGATTGCCAACGAGGGCGTTATTTTCGATCTTTAAAAATCTTTTCTGCGAGTGAGTGTATTTGGTACACTTTCTATATCTTGCAGGTATGAATAAGCAACGATTAAGTTTTTGGCAAATCTGGAACATGAGCTTCGGCTTCATGGGAATTCAATTCGGTTGGGCCCTGCAGATGGCCAACATGAGTTCTATCTATGAATTCTTAGGAGCTAAATCTGGAGAAATCCCCTTGCTTTGGTTAGCTGCGCCTTTAACCGGATTCATTGTTCAGCCAATTATAGGTTACTTGAGTGATCGCACGTGGCATCCGACTTTCGGAAGAAGAAGACCTTATTTCATGATAGGAGCTATTCTAAGTTCTATTGCCTTGGTCTTAATGCCGAATTGCAGTGAATTATGGATGGCCGCGGGTCTATTGTGGATCTTAGATTCTTCGATTAATATTTCAATGGAACCCTTTCGTGCTTTTGTTGCAGATAATCTGCCGGAAGAACAACGCACCTTCGGCTTTAGCATGCAATCTCTTTTTATAGGATTGGGATCTGTGATAGCGAGCGCTTTGCCATGGATCTTCACCAATTGGGTGGGAATGAAAGATGAAATTGGTCACGTCGGAATTCCTTCGAATGTTAAATGGAGCTTTTACATTGGTGCAGCGGCATTTTTCCTTTTCGTTTTATATACTGTTATCACCTCAAAAGAGTATCCACCTGCAGAGAAGAAGGACGAGAATCCAATTGAAAAAAAGAAAGGTGGTATTATTCACGGCATGAATGAAATAATTCATGCCATTTTGAATATGCCAAAACGGATGAAGCAATTGGCATTGGTGCAATTTCTAACATGGCCTGGATTATTCTTAATGTGGTTTTATTACACGCCTGCAGTTGGAGTAGATATTTTCGGAGGTAGCGCCGATAGCGCGGATCCCGCAATTAAGGAATTGTATAAGCAGGGTACAGAATTGGCCGGATTGACCTATTCCTTTCAAAATTTAATTACTTTTTCATTTGCAATGCTTCTTCCGCTGTTGGTGAAACCTTTGGGACAGAAAATAACCCATCAATTGTGTTTGAGCATTGGTGGTGCGGGACTGATCGCACTCTCCTTCATTCACGGTGCAGAGAATCAGATTTATTTGTTTGCTGTTATGGGTGCGGTGGGAATAGCCTGGGCGAGCATTCTTTCAATGCCTTATGCCATGCTTGCGGATTGTTTGCCTTCGGACAAGATTGGAGTGTACATGGGGATATTTAATTTCTTCATCGTCCTTCCTGAGATTATTGCGGCGCTATCTTTTGGTTGGGTAATGGATACATTCCTCGATAACAATCGGATGTTAGCGGTTTCAATTGGCGGGTGCCTGCTAATTTTAGCTGGAATTTTAACCATGCGCATTAGCGAGACGAAGAACTCTTAGAACTATCTTTGAATTTCTAATTCGAAACGATAGTGGAGCTTGTATCAACTTTTCTTCCAACACAATACGGCGACTTTGAAATTAAGGCGTTCGATAGCGGCAATGCCGAACTTCCGAACCTAGCTTTAATTCATCCAGAGTGCGATAAATCGTCTCCTGTTGTTGTGCGTATTCATTCAGAATGCATGACTGGAGATGTATTCGGTTCACGCAAATGTGATTGCGGCGATCAGCTGCACGAGGCACTTAAACAATGCGGAGAGGAAAAAGGTGTGCTTATCTATTTGCGTCAAGAAGGAAGAGGAATTGGATTGGTCAATAAATTAAAGGCCTACCAACTGCAAGATAAAGGCATGGATACCGTTGAAGCGAATGAAGCACTGGGTTTCGATGCCGATTTAAGAACGTTCGATCAAGCTGTAGAAATTTTGTTGGAGTTGGAAATTAGACAAGTGAAA
>JBIKZA010000060.1:0-14680 GCA_044354975.1 Flavobacteriales bacterium | reverse complement strand
GTTGTGATTAGTCACGACCGTTGGTTCTTAGACCGCATTTGCACGCACATACTTGCTTTCGAAGGAGATTCTCAAGTGTATTATTTTGAAGGTTCCTACTCTGAATATGAAGAGAATAAAAAGAAGCGCTTAGGCGATACGGGGCCTACTCGAATCAAGTATAAAAAGCTGACTCGATAGTACAAAAAATCATTGAATAGCGCTCGAAAGGCGCTATTCACTTTTTAGCGTGCAAAAGAATCCGTTTCGGAGTAACTTTTCCATCTCAAATTCGTTAGTTTAGATTAGCTAAAACGCAAGCTTATGCAAAAGATTATAGCATTCTTCATCCTAACCACTTTGTTGTCTTTTTCATTTGGAGTCAATGGGCAAATTGATTGTGCTGTAGCGAATACCTTGCAGTGCGGAAGTCCCTGGAGCATGCTGATTAACGCTGGTTCGGGAAATGACAATGTTAGTTATTGTGGATTTCAAAATGAAGGAAACGAAACCTATTACGCTTTCCAACCAACGGTTGCCGGAAATTATTTTATTTCTGTTGATGAATTCGGGGGAACATCAACAACCTACGAAATGCGCTATGGAGAGTGTTTCGGAACGAACTGGAATTGTTTAGGAATATATTCTGGAAGCTCTTCAACAGACTTTATTTACCTTTCGACGGAAACTTTTTACGTTTTCTGCGTAGACCTTCAGTCTAGTTCTGCAAGTCTTGGCGGCTCCATTTCAATTAACTGCGCGCAACAAGCGCCTTCGAACGATGATTGCACGAATGCGCAAAATATTTCTTGCGGAAGCAGTCTTTCAGGCACCTTAAATGGAGCTACACTTGACAATGTGCCGAATTGTTTAGCGCAAGGAAACGGCGAAGATGGCGTGTGGTATTCATTCACTGGAAACGATTCCTATGTCACTCTTTCAACATGCGGTTTAACGCTTTTCGACTCGCAGCTTTCAGTTTATTCTGGTGATTGTTCGAACTTGAGCTGCGTTGCAGCAAATGACGACAACCCTTTGTGCGAATCGAACGGATCTTCTTCTTACATATCTTTCAATGCGTTTTCTGGAACAAATTATTTCATTCGAGTGCATGCAAATACGCAGCCTAACACCAGTTACAATTTCATATTGAATGCCAGTTGCGCCACTCTTTGCGCGTTGCCATCAAACGACAATTGCAATCAAGCTTTAGCTCTCGGAACCGTGAGTAATGCCGTCTGTTCAGGCATGCAAATGAATTCAACTGCTTGTGCAACCCCATCGAATATTCAACCCACTTGCTTTTCTTCTTTCAACACTCTGAATGATGTTTGGTACACTTTCACTCCGGTTGATGGTGATATTGAATTAGTCATGAACGCCCTAGCAACCGCAGATATTGGTGTAGCAGTTTATACTGGCACATGCGGTAATCTAACTTCCATGTTCTGTTCTCCAAATACGTCGAGCTCTGGAGGAACTGTTATTGAAGGACTGAATGCTGGAATGACCTATTACCTGCAATTTTTCAGTTTACAAAACGCCTCTGGTTCTTTCAACTTTTGTTTGAGCAATCCAACTTGTTCTACCCCACTAGGGGCAAACATTTCCAACATAACGTCTTCAGGAGTGTTTCTGCAATGGACGTCATTAAACGCAGCAGGAGCCTTTGATGTGTTGGTGAGCTCTACAAATTTAGGGACCGATATTAATGCACTTAACATTACAAATGCTACGATATACGGCGTGCCTTTCACTGCCACTCCCCTTTCAAACCTTGAAGAGAACACCACGTATTACGCATATGTTCGTCAAGATTGCGGAACTGTTGACCACAGCCTTTGGAGCAACGGCATTTCCTTTACCACGAATTGGAATGTACCAAACTGCTCAACTGCGGCTTCGTTGGAATGTGCAAGCACTTATTCTTTTTCCTTTGGAGGAAACGGATCGCTTTCTGAAAACGCTTGTGGAAGCGCTGTTGGACGTGAATTCACTTTCAACTTTACTCCGAATTACACCGGAACATATGCGTTGAACTTTTCTTCCAATTCGCTAAACCTCGCAGTTTCATATAAGGAAAATGATGGCGTTTGTGATTACTCGAACGCAACATGTCTTGAAAGCAATTACGGTAATTTCCTCATGTACCTAGTGGCTGGAAATTCTTATTCCATCTGGATTGATGCGTTGACGAACAATCCTTTCAACACTACGGCTACTTGGACTTGTCCCAGCATCGGCGAAGATCCGAGCAACGCGCTACTCATCAATGCTACCTACTATCCCGTTTGCAACACCATTAACGGAAGTCTTCTGAACAGCTTACCAACGGAGGCTTTTGGTTTGGGTAATTCGAATCGACATGACAAATGGGGACGTTTCACAGCATTCACAACGGGTGCTAGTATTTCAGCAAACAGCACAGAAAATATTCGTATTGAACTTCGAAATGCGAATTACGAATTGATTGATTCGGAAGATTTGACTTCAACCGGAAATGAAATTTTAAATACATCTAGTCTTGTTGCTGGACAAACTTATTTCGTTGGAATTATTTCAACAAATGACTTAGTTGGAAATGGCGCATACACGCTTTGTGTTCGTCAACTTAAGAAAGGTGCCTGCGGAAACAATCCGAGTGTAAACTTCAGCATGGGACAATTCTTTAAAGCTCAACCCGCAACTGGCGCGACCTACAGGTTTCAGTTTTTTGGAGTTTTAGGAAGTGGTGCTGGACAGAACGCTTTAAAGAATCAAGCGACTCCGCAGCTTATTTTGAGTTCGGTTTTCCCAAGCCTTCACCACGACACGGATTATGAAATAACTGTGAGCAACATTTACACTCTTCCAAACGGGAGCGGACAGAACGAAATTATAACTCTTCCTTCTTCCGGGATTTGTGCCATTCACATTAATGCGCAACCGCTCTCGGTTTTGCGTTTTATAGATCGCTGCATTGTGACCACCAAGCCGCGTGTTTCATTCATCGGAGCAATGCCATTCGTTTTCGGAGCTTCGGCTTGGACTTGGCGCTTTCAAAAATTAGATGCGTCTGGAGCGTCCGTAGGAAGCGCCATTCAGCATAACGTATTGAATGCAACTAACTATTTGAATCTTGGAAATGTTTCTCTGTTGGAATACGGCACGAGCTACACGGTAGACTGCGCCCCTGTCTTCTCATACGGTGCGGGAAGCTATGGGAATACATACACCATGTGCATTGCGCCACTTTCTGGATTTACTTCCGAAAACAACAACAGAAGCGTTGCTGAGCAGATTGATGACGTTAATGGAACCCAACTTTTTCCGAATCCAGCACAAAACATCTGCTCTATTTCTTCAAATGAAGGTATTGAACGCATTCGCGTTTATGATTTAAGTGGAAGAAAGGCTGAAGATATTTTCGTTAACGGAAGCCTTCGTTTCGAACTTAATACTTCGAATTATTCTTCAGGAATATTTTATGTGGAAATTCAAACGGAAGAAAATACCGAAGTGAAAAAGCTGATTGTTTCTCACTAATCGAAAATCTCCTTCACGCGTTTTTCACGGTAGGAAAAAATTCCTTCTAATCTATTCTTAACATAAACAGCGTAAGCGATTCTTCCCAAGATTCCCATGCCTATTGCGTAGTGAATGGTATCGGTCATTTTAACTCCTCCTGCTACCGCTTCGAAGTGATGCTGATGATGCCATAATGCGTATGGACCAAAGCGCTGCTCGTCAACAAAATACTTTCCGTCTTCACAATGTGTAATCTCTGTTGTCCATCCCATGGGGATATTCAACAACGGACGGACTTTGTATTGAATAATCATTCCAGGATACATCTTCACTCCTTCCACATCGGTTAGGATTTCAAAACTCATGTCGGGAGGAGTCATTTCATTCAGATTGATAGGCGTTGCGAAATAATTCCAAACGGTATCGTGAGATGCTGGGATAAATGTCTCGGTAGATAGACGATATACTTTCATAATTCAAATAACAACAGACTCAATGAAATGTTCCTATGAGCGGTAACGAATCTTTTTCGTCCAAGCCAAAGAAGGCTTTTCAATGAGTTCATACATCACCCAAGCTCCTAATACGGCATAGGCTTGAATGGCTATGAACACCACCCAAACCAATTTCGGATCTTGCGCTTCGTGGTAGAATTTCCCGTAGATGAATGAAACGAAAAAGAGATGGAATAAATAGTATGAATACGAAACATCTCCAAGAAAGCTCAACCACGAAGGTCCGCGTTTGATGAAATAGATGGCTAAAAAAGTAAGTCCCGCGACAATTGTAATGTGTGTTCCCAAATACAATTGGTCATATATGTTGAATAGCCCAAGGCAGAGTGACGCGATTACACCACTCCAAAATTCCAACTTCGAAATATTCTTTTTGTAAAAAAGAAAAAGTGAAAAGCCCAGCGCGAAAACAGGCAGGTGAAAGAACACATTTTCTTTGGTGTGAATAGGCACGAAAAAATGAGAGAGGAACGTCAACGCTAGCGTGCCGTAATATGCAACAAGGCGAATAGATTGTTTGTTGCTCGCCAAGAACGGGAATATTAAAGCTAGGTAGATGTAATATTGAAATTCAACAAACAGGGTCCAATACACTTCAATGACCCATTTCGACTCTTTGAAGGGGACTTGAAAGGTTACACTGTCTATGAAGCGTTGCATGATTTCAACATCGTAGAATGAACGATTGTCTTTCATGATCCAAATGCCCACAACGAAAATTATCACAGAAATAATGAACGGAGGATATAGCCGCACGATTCGTTTCAACATAAATTTATCTAGGTTCTTGAAACTGTACTTACCCTGCTCCATGGACCACGGAAGAACGACGCCGCTAATCACGAAAAAAACATAAACACCCTCTTGTCCCCAATCCAGTAAATGATGAAACTCAGGATAAAATGGTTGAATAATGAAAGCCGAATGGAACATACAGACCATCCACGCGGCTATGCCGCGCAAGGCATTTAAGAGTCCTATCGGATTGTTTGTTGCTTCCATTGTTAAATAAAAAAATCCTTGAATTTCTTCAAGGATTTAGTTTGTGCGATTTCTCGCTTTTGTACCCGGAGTGGGACTTGAACCCACACGACCGCAATGGTCACAGGATTTTAAGTCCTGCGTGTCTACCGATTCCACCATCCGGGCAAAACACTCAGATAAAAAAAAACCTGACAATCAATCAGGCTTTTTAGAACTTGAGCGAGAGACGAGACTCGAACTCGCGACCCTAACCTTGGCAAGGTTATGCTCTACCAACTGAGCTACTCTCGCTTAACTATAAAGAACTTTTGGATTGCAAAAATAAAAAGAACTTGCTATCCAACAAGACTTTTTTTTCATTTTCTTTCTTATTTCCGATAAATGCTTCTTTTGAGAAATCACTGCGTTGAAAACAAGCTAACTAGCCTTATTCTTGGCTTTAAATAATTCCAAAATTTCTTCATCGGTTTTACCTAAAACTTCTAATGCCATTTTAGCTTGTTCAGCCCAAAAAGAAGTTGAAAAATCTGTTATGAGAAGCTGATACTCTTGGCGAGCAATATCGAATTGCTTCAGCTTCGCGTCGTTAATGAATGCATAGGTGTAATGAAGTTCAGCTAATTTTTCTTTGTCATTTTCCAATGCAAACGCGTTCTCGAAACAGCTTTTAACTTCTTGGTTGAAATGTGCTTCGCCGCTAATGCTTCCAGCCTTTTCAAAATACATGACTTGAGTATTTCGGTCTGTTGTAATTAATGCTAATTCCTTGCAAGCTTTCACCACATTTGTAAGTTGCTCGCGTGACATTTTCACAATTGGTGTTCCTGCTTTCACATTCGCGTCGAAACCATTAACTACTTTCAACAAAGAGTCTCCGTTTATTTTCTTTTCTCTCGAAACTTCAGCTGTTTTGTTGTCGCCGCATGAAGCGAATAAAAGTGCTGAAATGGCTATAAAAAACAATGTTCTCATCCTTTGTAAAATTTCATTCTGTAGTCGGTGGAAATATTTCCTTTCTGAATGTCGCGAAGTTTTCCTTTAAGCAGTTGCTTGCGCAGTGGATTGATTCGATCTGTAAAAAGAATTCCTTCAATGTGATCGTATTCATGTTGAACCACACGTGCAGCGAATCCCTCTAACTCTTCTTCATACAACTCCCAATTCTCGTCGTAGTATTCGATTTTCAATTTCGGCTTGCGCTTCACGTCTTCACGAATTTTTGGAATAGAGAGGCACCCTTCTTCGCAAATCCATTCAGTCCCAGACTCTTCGAAGATTATGGGGTTTATGAAAACACGTTTAAAATCTTCACACGAAGGATCTCCGTCTTCTCCTTCAGCCACCGCTGAGGCATCGATTACAAACAAACGAATCGACCGTCCTATTTGAGGAGCTGCAATGCCCACGCCGTTCGAAGCATACATGGTCTCGAACATATTATCGATGAGTTCCTTCAGATTCGGATAATTCTCATCAATTTCTTCTGCTTTCTTTTTCAAAACGGGATCTCCGTATGCGGTAACTGGCAAAATCATAACTTCAATATTAGAGCGTAATGTATTCTGAAATTTCTAAACCGTATCCTTCCAAGGCGCTACGTTTGATTTGAGCCGATGAAATTAATTTCATTTTCGAAACGTTCAACGCGCGAATAATTTGCGCGCCAATTCCATAGTCACGATCGTCGTTGTTTCGCTTTTCATTCTCCAATAAAACGAGTAATCCTTTTCCTTCTGTTTGAATGGTTTGAAGCGAACTATTGAGTGAGTTGTGTTGTTGAAGAAGCACATCAATAAAATCTCCATAAGACGATACCGCTTGCACACGAACAGGAACCGCTTCGTCTTCACTCCAATTGCCGAATTTCAAAGCGGCGTGATTTCTTTGGTGTGATTCACTTGCGAAGTGAATCACTTCAACATCCATTCCCAACCAACTTCTATTCTCTCTTCTTGTCTCTTCAATGAGTGTCTCGCGCTGAAGGCGATAAGCCACGAGAGATTCTATTGAAATAATCTTCAAGTCCAATTCCTTCGCAATTTCTAACAACTGCGGAAGACGCGCCATGGTGCCGTCGTCGTTCATTATTTCCACCAAGGCTCCGGCAGGTTTCATTCCGCACAAACGAGCTAAATCTACAGTTGCCTCTGTATGTCCTGTTCTTCTGAGCACCCCACCTTCTTTCGCGATAAGTGGGAAAATATGTCCAGGTCTTCCAAGGTCTTCAGGACGCGTACTTGGGTCAATTAACGCTTGAATTGTTTTCGATCTGTCATGCGCGCTAATTCCAGTTGTGCAACCGTTTCCAATTAAATCTACTGATACCGTGAATGCTGTTTTATGTGGATCGGTATTGTTGGAAACCATGAGGTCTAAATTCAACTCTTCGCAACGTTCTTGTGTAAGCGCAACGCAGATTAGACCTCTTCCGAATTTCGTCATGAAGTTAATTACTTCAGGCGTAACAATTTCTGCTGGGGCAATGAAGTCACCTTCATTTTCACGATTCTCATCGTCAACAACAATAACCACCTTGCCGTTTTTGAAATCGGCAATGGCCTCTTCAATACTGTTCAATTTCACTTCTACTGTTGACATAGTTACATTCTTTCGGGCATTTCAATTCCCAATACATTCATTGTTTTCTTAACCACTTCACCCACTTGTTTGGTAAGTGCTAAACGAAAAACTCTTAACTCGTTATTTGGTTCGCGTAAAATTGCACATTGCTGATAAAAACTATTGAATTCGCGAACCAATTCATAAATGTATGCAGCAAGCACAGCGGGGTTGTATGCTTTTGAAGCGTCGTCGAACGCGTCAGGCAAATCGAGCAAATGCTTAATCAATTGTCGCTCAGAAGGGTGAAGTTCTCCCTTGTAATTCAACATCGATAACTCTTCTTCTACCTTCCGAAGAATGGCTTGTGTGCGGACATATCCGTATTGAATGAACGGACCTGTATTCCCGTTGAAGTCTATACTTTCCTTCGGATCGAAGAGCATGCTTTTCTTCGGATCTACGCGAAGCAAGAAATACTTCAGTGCACCCATTCCTATGATGTGATGCAAGTGATCTTTTTCCTCCTCCGACATTCCGTCGAGCTTGCCTTGTTCTTCAGCCACTTCTTTCGCCACTTGCTTCATCTCGGCCATGAGATCATCTGCATCTACGACAGTTCCTTCGCGACTTTTCATTTTCCCTTCGGGAAGTTCAACCATTCCGTAACTCAAGTGGAAACACTTCTCCGCTTGCTCCAATCCTAATTTTTTCAATATTTTGAATAAGACTTTGAAGTGATAGTCTTGTTCGTTTCCAACGGTGTAAACCAACGAAGACGCTTCCGGATAATCGCGGAAACGCAGCATGGCGGTGCCAATGTCTTGTGTTATGTACATGGCGGTTCCATCTTTCCGAAGAACCACTTTTTCGTCTAATCCTTCGCCTGTTAAATCTATCCAAATACTTCCGTCATCTTTCTTGAAAAACACTCCGCTTTCCAATCCCTTCATCACTTCGTCTCTTCCTAAAATATACGTATCGCTTTCGTAGTATAATTTATCAAAATCTACACCCATGGTCTTGTAGGTCACGTCGAATCCCGCGTATACCCATCCGTTCATTTTCGACCACAATGCCAATGTTTCTTCGTCTTTATTTTCCCATTTCAACAACATCTCACGCGCGCCAACTGCAATGGGAGCTTGCGCTTCAGCTTCTTCTTTTGAAAGGCCTGACGCTATTAAATCAGCGACTTGCATCTTAAATTTCTTATCGTATTCAACGTAGTATTTCCCAACAAGCTTATCGCCTTTCATCCCAGAAGATTCTGGAGTTTCATTTAACCCAGACTCCATCCAAGCGATCATGCTTTTACAGATGTGTATTCCGCGGTCGTTAATCACTTGAACTTTCGTAACTGAATGACCGTTCGCTTTGTAAATTTCAGAGACTGAATAACCCAAGAATATATTTCGAAGGTGTCCTAAATGCAGTGGCTTGTTGGTGTTTGGCGAAGCGTATTCCACCATTATTCTGGGCTTAGAATTCGTGGTAGGCAAACCTAAATTTTCTTGTTGAAGGGCATACTCGAACTGCGACTCCCAGAATAAATCATTGAAATGAAGATTCAAGAATCCTTTCACCACATTGAAACGTTCAATTGCAGGGATTTCAATTTGAAGTCCCTCGCCAATCGCTTGTCCAACCTCTTCAGGCGACTTTCCCATTTTTTTCACCCATGGAAAGGTAACAACCGTTAAATCTCCTTCGAACTCTTTGCGTGTTTTTTGAATTTGGATTTCACTATCAGAAACTTCCATTTGGAAGTTATTTAGAAAGACATTCTTCAATGCTGAATGAAGCAATTGATAGGCGGTTTCGACGTTTTTCATACGGAGTACAAAAGTACATGGTTTTTAGACGACTGAGTAAAAAAAAAGCCACTCGCTTGAGTGGCTTTTCTTTGTAAGCGGTGATGATTATTATTTTTTCTCGAATTTTGCATAGCGCGTCTTGAACTTGTCAATACGACCTGCTGTATCTACCAATTGCATCTTACCAGTATAAAACGGGTGAGAGGCTTGAGTGATCTCTAATTTAATTACAGGGTATTCGTTTCCGTCTTCCCACATGATTGTTTCTTTGGTATTGCAAGTGCTCTTTCCTAAGAACGCGTAATCATTCGACATGTCTTTGAAAACTACCAAACGGTAAGTTTCTGGGTGTATTCCTGCTTTCATTATCTGTATTCTTTATTAAAACGAGTGCAAATATACATGAATTTTCTAAAAATACAAATCCGGTTTCACATTCCTATGTTTATAAGTCGAAAAACCTAGAATGAAAGGCCTGAATTGTCGCTATATGTTTGTCATGTCTAAGAACGCTTAGAGATTGTGAAATCACGTGCAAATGCACATTACAATATTTAAGTATACTGCCGAGTAACAAAGGTTACCTGTAGTTTTGGTTAATTAGAATTTGTTTAGGTAATTAGTCTGAAAAACCCTCGTTCGCGAGGGTTTTTCGTTTTGTCTATCTTCGTAACATGAGTTGGGCTGGATTAAAAAAGGGATTTGACATCTACTTGCGCTTAGAGAAATCTTTGTCGGAAGCCACCCGTTCAGCCTATTTAAAAGACGTTGGTAAATTAGAGCAGTTTACTGAGAGTGTTCCCGTTTCCTCCATAACGCATGAAACCATAACTTTCTTCCTTAAGTTCCTCCATGAACTGGGACTTGAAGCAACCAGTCAATCTCGCATAATTTCTGGGTTGAAGGGATTCTTCTCTTATTTAATCTTAGAAAAACTGATTTCTGTGGATCCGATGGAGTTCATAGAGATGCCTCGAACCTCAAGAAAACTCCCAGATGTATTAAGTGTTGAAGAAGTGGTTTCGATCATCGAGCATTGCGATTTAAGTAAACCTGAGGGAACTAGAAACAGAGCAATTCTAGAAACTTTATACAGCTGCGGACTTCGCGTTAGCGAACTTACTGAACTAAAGATCTCTCAGATGCGCACAAGCGACCAGCTCTTGCGTGTTGTGGGGAAGGGAAATAAAGAGAGATTCGTTCCCATTGGAGAAGAGGCCACCAAGTGGATTCAGCATTATTTCGAGCACATGCGCAATCACATGAAGCTTGCGCCGGGTCATGAAGATTTTGTGTTCCTCAATCGAAGAGGAAAGAAATTAAGTCGCATGTACATCTTCACCATTATTCGAGAAAACTGCGTTGCCTTGGGTATTCAAAAGCAAGTGAGTCCGCATACTTTTCGCCATTCCTTTGCAACACATTTGGTGGAAGCTGGAGCCGATTTACGCGCTGTTCAAGAAATGCTCGGGCATTCGAGCATTACGACGACTGAGATATACACTCACATAGATCGCTCAAGATTGAAAGAAGAGATTCAGCTCTTTCACCCGCGGTACGGTGCCGATTAATGCATCCAACATTTCCTGTTTATTTACATAGACTTAATACACTTACAATCATTAATTCAAGTAGTGGTGTGCTTATATTTGAGCATCATTTAGAACTATGAAAAAGTATTTATTCCTTTTATTTATTTGCGTGGTTTCAGTTATTACGAATGCGCAAACGTTAAGCATTACCTCTAACGACATGGTTTTATGTCCAGGAGAAAGTGCCACGCTCACGGCAACAGCGGATCTTCCGAACAGAGTTGTAAATTTTAATCGTATTGCAAATCAAGCTATAATTCTGAGCGACGTGCAACAACAAACCGTAGGAACATTTTCCTATGAGTTTTGGTTCAATACGCCTGATTCTATTGCACTTCTTACAGAGCATGTTGACGGTATTGGAATCTATGATGGAGAATCTGGGCAGAATTACGCCGTATATCCTAAGAGTATTTATAGCGGTGTACAAAGAAGATCTTCAGGAATTTCAGTTGGAAAAAATGGCATTTCAGTGATGGAGCAAAGCCATCAATTTTCAGCTTCGCGCTTAACCTATGTGGCGGATCTATCGGGATGGCACCACTGTGCTGTTGTATACACTTTAAACAATTTCGAACTTTTCATTGATGGAGTTTCGGTTGGAACGCGACTGAATGGATCCAATTACGCGAACAATACTTTTGGGGTTCCTTTAACCGTGGCTTTCCGTCCGCATCTTGGAGATTTCTATCCTCCTTTGGGAGTTGTTGACGCTGACCCTAATGACGGTTACTTAGGTCAACTCGACGAATTTCGTGTTTGGAAAATTGCTTTGACTGCCGCTGATGTCAGCGCTATTTACCAGAGGAAATTAATTTCTGCGAATATGCAGAATGTCATTGTTCATATGCCATTCGATATGGGAAGCCAAGCCAACTTCAGTACTATTACTTCCAGCCCAGCCATAACCATAGGTGCGCCAGGAGCAACGTCGGGAGTTACATTTCCGTCGGCTGCCATTCCTCAGATTGGAACATTTGCAGGCACTTCATTACCTGCCGCGGTTTACAACCCATTTGTTATTGGTTATGTGTGGAACGGCGGTACCATTGGAAACACCCTTGTTGTTTCGCCAACAGCCGCTTCAACGACCTATACTTGCTCTGCTACAGCAGGAACATCTAATTCCACTGCAACAATTTCAATTGCTGTTTCGAATCCAACAGCAAGCATATCTTCATCAGATCCATTAACTTTTTGTGCTGATACGTCTGCAACATTAACCGCTAATTTGGGCACAGCTTACATGTGGAATACGGGAGATACCACCTCTTTCATTACCGTTGACACCACCGGCATTTATACTGTTGCAGTGACGAACTCAGACAATTGCGTTGCGAATTCAGCGGGTACTTCCATCACGGTCAATCCCCTTCCTACCCCAATCATTACACCGTTGTCTGCCACTACATTTTGTGAAGGAGACAGTGTGCTTTTAGCAAGTAGCATTGACTCGCTTTATTTATGGAATACCAATTCAAACGATAGCATTTTGGTTGTGAGTTCCGCAGGTGATTATACAATAACCCTAACTAACATTTACAATTGCTCTGCTACTTCTGCGCCAGTTACTGTTGTTGTCAATCCCAATCCTGTTGCCACAATTGTTGCCAATGGTCCAACTTCTTTTTGTTTAGGAAATGAAGTTCAGCTGACTTCTACAATCGGAATTCCATCTTGGTCTACAGGATCTGGCGACACAACTATTACTGTAATTCAAACTGAAATAATTGAATTGCTTGTGACCAATGAATTTGGTTGCACAGATACTGACTCGCTTGGAATTACAGTCTTTGAAGTTCCAATTGTAACAGCTGCAGCAGATACTTCGGTTTGCATTTCTAACGGACCGTTTGCGTTGAATGCAACACCCGATCTAGGAACTTGGATTGGAGTGAATGTTTCCAATAACACATTCGCACCAACGACCGAAGGAACGTTCGGTTTTCAATATTCATTTACCGATGGAAACGGATGTACCAATATTGATTCAACTTATTTCACCATAGCTATTCCTCTTCAAATGACAGCAGGTACTGATGTAAATGTTTGTATGCCGAGTGACATGATAGATTTAGCTTCTAATGCATCGCCTGTGGGAGGTGCATGGAGTGGATTTGGTGTTACTGCGGAAGGGACTGTTATCCCTATTCTTTCAGGAAGCTATGCTTACGCTTATTCTTTCCAAGATCTTTGCGCAACCTCAGATACTGTTTATGTGAACTCGTATGATGTACCCGCAGCGCCTGTAATCGGTGGTGAATTGTTCTTTTGCAAAAACGTTGCTTCTCCATTGTGGTCGAATTATGTTGGCGGTAATTTATGGACGACAACAGATGCAGCTGACACAATTTATATTGTTGATGCCGGCACATACGGTGTTACTCATACCGATATTCATGGCTGTTCTTCTTATTCTGAAGTTGCCGTTCAACAATATCCAGAGCCGCAGATTCCATCTATTTCAGGTGAGCCAAATGCTCTGTACAACAATACGTATTCATACGCAGTGGCTTCACTTATGGATTACACCTACGATTGGACTGTTACAGGAGGCACTATTGTTTCAGGGCAAGGAACGAATGTTATTGAAGTAGTGTGGGATCAGTTCATAACGGGAGTTGGCGAAATACAAATGACTTGGACGAATGTCTACGGTTGCGAAAGCACTCAGTTTTACGCTGTGAGTGTCGACGTTTCTGTTCAGGAGATATTCGCTTCCAACTTGAAAATTTATCCTAATCCAACACGCGATCTGGTAAACATTCAATGGGATTTCATGAATGAAAACACTTTCTTAACGGTATTCGATAACACGGGGAAATTACTTTCAACGCAGAAGCTCAATAATCAAACGTTACACATCCTTGATTTAAGCGGATACGAAAACGGCGTTTATCAATTGCGACTGATCAATGAAAACGCCGTAATAGTGAAGGCAATAGCCGTAACGCGCTAATTACGCGTTACGTCCAACTGCATTTAAATCTTCGAATGCTTGCTTCAAGCGAGCCACGAATTCCTTTTCTCCTTCACGTAACCAAACGCGTGGATCGTAGAATTTTTTGTTTGGCTTATCGTCGCCGTCTGGATTTCCAATTTGATTTTGCAAATACGCTGCTTTGCTTGACATGTAGTTGCGGATTCCCACCATATATGCGTATTGCATATCTGTGTCTATGTTCATTTTAACCGCGCCGTATGAAATAGCTTCGCGAATCTCTTCACGAGAAGAACCGCTTCCACCGTGGAAAACGAAGTTGACAGGTTTAGATCCTGTGTTGAATTTATTCTGAATGAACTCTTGTGAGTTGTTCAAGATAATTGGAGAAAGCTTCACGTTTCCAGGTTTGTATACGCCGTGAACATTTCCAAATGCTGCAGCTACTGTGAAGCGATTAGAAACCGCGTTCATGTGTTCATAGGCATAAGCCACTTCTTCAGGCTGAGTGTATAGTTTGCTGCTGTCAACATCGCTATTATCAACGCCATCTTCCTCTCCACCGGTAACACCCAATTCAATCTCAAGTGTTACGCCCATTTGAGTCATTTTTTTGAAATACTCAACGCTCAATTCAATGTTTTCGTGAAGAGGCTCTTCAGAGAAATCGAGCATGTGTGAGCTAAACAATGAGCGACCCGTTCTTTCGAAATGAGCCATTCCATGCTCTAACATACCGTCCATCCAAGGAAGCAAATTCTTCGCGCAATGGTCTGTGTGCATGAT
>JBIKZA010000096.1:0-4416 GCA_044354975.1 Flavobacteriales bacterium | reverse complement strand
ATTGTAAATTGTTCAATCTTGTGGCTCAATAATTTAACCTGTTATCTGCTGCATTATATCAAAGAACTTTTTCTATTTTATTTAACCCCGTTCTCAACCTTCGTTGATGCGTTTACTAAACTTTTTCTTAACCTTAAAGTCACATTGTTTCTTAAAAGCGGACGCAAAAGTACTCATAATATTCATCCGTGCAAGAGTTTCAGTAAAATATTTTCTGTTTATTTTCTCGACTTCTACGCAACACACTCAAAAATAACGTCCTATAGAAAAAACTTATTTCGTTTTACTTTACGACAAGCGCTTTCCACCGCGAAATACAACGCCGTTAATAATGGTTTGATCCACTTTCGCACGTAACAATTCTCTCTCCGAAGCTTTCAAAATATCAAAATTCAACACTGTGAAATCTGCCAATTTTCCAACTTCAATTGACCCCTTTTCTGCTTCTTCAAAATTCGATACTGCCGCCCAAACTGTCATTCCATAAAGCGCTTCCAAAGGACTTAACGATTCATTCGCTGCGAATGTTTCACTTCCCTCTTTAAACTCCTTTCGGAAAACAGCCGTGTAAAACGTACGCAAGGGATCCATTACCTCAACTGGAAAGTCTGTGCCTAAGGCCAACATATTTGAATAACCTAGCAATCGTTTATAGTTATAAGCATATCTCAAACGTGACACTCCCAATCGCGACAAGGCCCAAGGAGCGTCGCTGATGGCGTGCGTAGGCTGAACACTAGGTATAACGCTGTATTGCTGAAACAATGCGAAATCGGAGGAGTCTACCACCTGAGAATGCTCAATTCTCCAACGCTTGTCGTTCACTCCTTCCAACAACTCGCCATACCACTTCAATACAACCGCATTTGCACTGTCGCCTATTGCATGCGTGCAAACCTGAAATCCACGAGCATAGGCCGCCGCGAAACGAAAACGAAAATAACTCGCGTCATTTAACAATGCTCCCTTCGTCGTTAGAACATCTGCGTATGCTTGTTTCAAACAGGCACCACGACTGCCCAACGCCCCATCTGCCATGAATTTTATGCTTCGTATTTTCAACATGGAAGAAGCTGTATCTGGACCTCTTTCCATCCAATATTGAAAGTCTTTGTCAGAAGCATTCAACATTGCATAAACTCGCAAATGAAAGTCTCCACTTTTTTGAAGTGAATCAATAATTTTCAAATCATCTGTGTCTATTCCTGCTTCATCAATAGTCGTCAATCCAGCTGCTATACAGTCGCTTTGACCTTCAATTAAAAGAGCTGCCTTTTCTTTATTCGAAGCATTTGGAATTGCATTCAAAACCTTCGTCATGTCATTGTCTAACAGCACCCCATTTTCCACTTGAACTCCTGCTCTTCGCATGGCTTCGTCGTTGGCTATTGCAGCGTGCCCGTCTATGCGAATAAGAACCACTGGTGTTTGTGGAAATAAATTATTCAATGCTGAATTGGTTGGAATACCGTCTGAACGTACATTTCCTTCCGACTGTGATGTCCAATCGTTCTGATCCCATCCCCTTCCAATTAACCATCCGCTTGCTCGTTTAACAGGAAAGTTCTTGCACTTCTCCGTTATTTCATTCCATGAATTTGTTCCAACTAAATCTAGATCGTTTTTCATTAATGAATAACCCAACAAGTGGGCATGCGCATCTATGAATCCGGGGTAAATATGTTTCTTTTCCATATCATATATGGAAGGAGATTTATACCCATTAAGAATCTCGTTTTCCGGACCTACGGCCACTATTTTCCCTTGGCGAATAGCAACAGCTTCATAGGTGTCGCTGTTGGCATTTAAACTATGGAAAGTTCCGTTGTGAAGAATAAGATCTACTTGTTCTTTCGGAGAGCAGCTCGCGAATGCGATGCTAACAATTACTATAAAAAAATATCGCATTTTATTTTCGATAAACCACATTCGCGTTGGGTTGTGCCGTTGGCATAATCACCAATTCTTGAATGCAGACGTGTTCAGGTAAATTCGATAAAAACCAAACGGTGTTGGCTATGTCTTGTCCGTTCAACGCAGTGAATCCTTTGTACACAGCATCGGACGTTTCTTTGTTCTGATCGAAACGCACCATACTGAATTCTGTTTCGGCAGCGCCGGGAGCAATCTCTCCCACACGCACGCCATACGCAGCGGCTTCCAAACGCATACTTTCCGAAAGCATTTTTACAGCTGCTTTTGTTGCGCTGTATACATTTCCA
Source organism: Flavobacteriales bacterium (assembly GCA_044354975.1). Lineage (GTDB taxonomy): Bacteria > Bacteroidota > Bacteroidia > Flavobacteriales_D > Sanyastnellaceae > CAIZGX01. The sequence goes on along the minus strand of JBIKZA010000096.1, from coordinate 2,194 downwards.
CCTACATACGAATTTCTACCCGCAACAGAACCCGTGTTAATGATGTATCCACTGCCCTGCTCTTTCATGATAGGCAAGACGGCTTTCGCTACATACAAGAATCCCTTGATGTTCGTATCAATCATCTCTTCCCAATGATCTAAATTGGCGTTAATCAATTCGTCTTTTCCGCGCGATAATCCAGCGTTGTTGAAGAGAACATCTATTTGTTTGAATGAAGGTGGAAGGGAATGAAAAAACGTTGTGACTTCCTTTTCATTTTGAACATCTAACGAATGAATCAAGAGCTGATCATCACTGTTTGCCAACTCCTGTAATTTTTTCAAAGGATCTAACCTTCTTGCGAGAGCAATGACCTTCCAATTGTTTTTCAAAAATAATTCAGCGGTGCATTTTCCAAATCCGGAACTGGCTCCCGTAATGCAGACTGTCCTTTGCATGGTTTAGTTGAATTTCACCAAAACTGATTCAATAATACATGCTGCTTCTTCACAACGCTTTTGAGAACGAGCCATTAGGCCGAAAACTTCTTGCTGTTTAATTAGCTCAATGGGGTCAGCTCCTTCGCTGAAAAGCTTCGCTGTTGAAGTCTCCTGAAGCACGTCCATTTTGCGCTCTAGTTCGCGTATTGCTGCAATTCTATTTCTCGCAGACTCTGAATATCTGAATTTCTTCAAGTTTTCCATTAGCTCTTCCAACACTTTCGTGCTGTCCCAAATTACTTGCGCCATTTCACCAAAAACAACAGGTATGTTGTGTATTTTGTACAATTCAATACGCTTTGAAACTCCGTACATATCGTCTACGATGTCATCAATTACAATAGCTAATTGATACACTTCTTCTCTGTCAAAAGGCACATTGAAATTGGCCTCAACTTCTACCTTTAAAGCATCTGTCAAATCATCTCCCACATGCTCTAAATCATAAATTTCACTGTGAAGCTGTATGCGCTTAACACTGTCAACCTCAAATGATTCCTTCAGTATTTTAGCAGTACGTACTGCATTTGTAACCGCAGCTTGAAAAAGCGGGAAACATTTCTTATCTTTAGGCACTAACGCTTGAAGAATTGAATTCAGATTAATTGACATACTACAGAAAATTTTAGGTCACGAATGTAAGGGCAAAAAGTTATTTTAATGTGTCCAAATTGTTTTGATTCGGAGTTAAAGTTGGATTACCTATTTTTGCAATCTAATCAAATTTCAAAAGAATGAGTTGGTTCACTAGAAAAAACAAAGGTATTACCACGCAGAATCAAGAGAAGAAGGAGATTCCAGAGGGGTTGTGGTACCAATGTCCAGAGTGCAAGAACGTTGTTACAAGTGAGCAGCACGCTGAGCACGATTGGGTTTGCGAGGCATGCGAGTATCACGAGAAAATTGGATCATTGCAGTATTTTTCCATCTTTTTCGACGAGCATGAGTGGACTGAAGTAGCGGAGCATATAAAAAGCGCTGACCCTTTAACTTTCACCGACACTAAGAACTATAAGGATCGAATTAAGACGACCATTGCGAAAACCGGATTGAAAGACGCGTTGCGCGTTGGTTTTGGAAAGATTGAACATGAGAACGCGGTAGTTGCCTGTATGGACTTCGCCTTTATTGGAGGTTCTATGGGCTCTGTTGTTGGAGAAAAGTTTGCAATGGGCGTTGATAAAGCCATTGAAGCACATTGTCCGTTTATCTGTATTTCGAAATCTGGTGGCGCTCGTATGATGGAAGCTGGATTTTCTTTGATGCAAATGGCGAAGACTTCAGCGAAGTTGACGCAATTGGCTGACGCTGGACTTCCATACATATCTATTCTTACCGATCCAACGACAGGAGGAGTTACGGCGTCGTTCGCGATGTTGGGCGACTTGAACATTGCTGAACCAAAAGCTTTGATCGGATTTGCTGGACCACGTGTGGTAAAGGAAACCATCAAGAAGGATTTACCGGCAGGATTCCAAAGTTCCGAGTTCGTTTTGGAGCACGGATTCCTTGACTATATTGTGAAACGAACTGAAATGAAGAAGCGTTTGGCGCTTACCTTAAGTCACTTAAAATAAATCTTGCATTCACGAAAAGAAATTTCGTATCTTTGCACCCCACTTTCAAGAAAAGTAATATTTACTTGGAGGCTCACATAATAATCACTAAAAAAGTATTGGCATGTACCTTACAACAGAAAAAAAACAAGAGAT